>JBFLZD010000001.1 GCA_040756435.1 Spirochaetota bacterium
GAGTTGCAATGCAGTATATATCCTTTGCACCATTTTCCCGTAATGCATGTGCTGCCTGTGTTATGGACCCTGCAGTGTCAATCATATCGTCAATTAATATACAGTTGTGGTTTTTGACACTTTCTTCGCCTATGATATTCATTACCTCTGATTTATTGGGCTCAGGCCTTCGCTTATCTACTATTGCTAATTCTGCTCCTATGTTCCTGGCTAAAAATCGTGCACGTTCTGTTCCACCGGCATCCGGTGATACAACAGTTGGGTTTGGAATATTGAGCTCTCGTACATATTCAATTACCAGTGGTGATGCAAAAAGATTATCCACCGGAATGTCAAAAAAACCCTGTATCTGGTCGGAGTGTAACTCCATAGTGAGTATTCGGTCAACGCCTGCAGCCTGTAACATGTTGGCAACTAATTTAGCTGAAATAGGAACCCGTGGCTCCACCTTTCGGTCCTGACGAGCATAGCCATAGTAAGGTATGACAGCAGTAATTCGCTGTGCTGAAGCCCGCATGGCCGCATCCACCATGAGCAGCAATTCCATGATGTTGTCATTTGCAGGGTTGCTGGTGGATTGTATTAAAAAAACATCCACGCTTCGTACGTTTTCAAGAATCTTGACAGATATTTCCCCATCCTTAAATTTTTTAATTTCAATTTCGGAAAGTTCAATGCCTAAATACTGTGCAATTTCATGGGCTAACGGGAAATTTGAGGTTCCGGAAAATAGTTTTATTGGATATATCATAATAACCTTTTTAACATTTACTTTTTTTTGGAAATTATATCTTCAAGTTTAGCTAATTCCTCTTTTGAATTAATACCACTGCCCTGTATTGGATCATCTAACCTGATAATTTTAACAGTATTGCCGGTTGACCGGATATATGTTAATGCATCAGGCAGATAGTATTCCTTCTGTGCATTTTCTGTAGTAACGGTTTTTAAACCCTTGAAAAGAAGCTGTGATTTAAATGCATAGGTACCGGTATTAACTTCATGGGTAGCTTTTTGCTCAGGGTCTGCATCCTTTTCTTCTACGATTTTTTGTAGATTGCCATGTTCATCACGAATGATTCGTCCATAGCCAAAAGGATTTTCAAGTTCCATGGTTAGCACAACTGCTCCCGTTTTGGGGTCGTTGGCTGTAGAAAAAAGCATTGAAAACGTTTCAGGCTTAATTAACGGAACATCCCCACAGGCAACAATGATAATACCATTATATGCCTGCAATACAGGTTCGGCCTGCATAACTGCATGCCCTGTTCCTAATTGCTCTTTTTGCCATACAAATTGTGCCCTTTTGCTTATTGCCTGTATAACATCTTCACCTCTATAGCCTACCACCACGATGATATCTTCTTCTTTAAGACCTGCATGTATTAAATTATCAATAACATGAAGAACCAGTGGTTTGCCACCCAGGGGGTGCAATACTTTGGGCAATTCGGATTGCATTCGTACGCCTTTACCCGCAGCAAGGACTATGGCTTTACATTTACTATCCATACATGGCACCAGAAAAATAGAAAATCTGAGGTGCCAGGATTCGAACCTGGGAATGCCGGGACCAAAACCCGGTGCCGTACCGCTTGGCTACACCTCATTATTTAGATATAATATAGTAATAATTTTTATTATATCATTAATAATTTGGTAAAAAAAACCTGTGAAAATTGGGTTTGAATCTGGCTGTAAACATTTTCAGCATTTACTGAATCAAAAAAAAGTGCAAAAATTGCAGATCCACTCCCTGTCATCTGAGCAAAGTCAGGTTGAAAACGTTTCAGAGTATTATATACAGTAACAAGCCCAGGATTGTTGGTAAATATAATCTCCTGAAAGTCATTTTTAAATATTTTCAACAATGAGTTACTGTCACCTTTTTTCCATACGTGAAGAATTTCGTCTTTACAGGAAGCAACAGGCTGAGTGCCTCGTTTGAGGTCAGCATAAGCCTGTTTGGTATTGCAATGGATATCATCATAGATAATAATTGCGGTTGCCGGCAGAGCTATTGGCGGCAATGGCGTGACTATTTCGCCTATACCCTCACACAGTGCAACTGTACCGTTAAGACAAAAGGGCACATCAGCCCCAATTGTTTGTGCTATTGCCATAAGTTCCTGTTCATTAAAATGTTTCAGCCTATTATTAAGAAGCAACAACGTTGCGGCAGCATCCGCACTGCCCCCGGCTAAACCCGCCTGGGATGGTATATTTTTTTGTATGGCGATAGCAACCTGCAATCCTATGCCAGCATGGTGACAGTACATTTCAACAGCTTTTGCAATGAGATTTTCCCTTGTAGGTATGTTTTCCATAACAGATGCGTTGCGTCCACCAATACACTGCAATGATGTGATGCCCACACCAGGTTTACACACTTCACATTGTTCAAGTTGTAAAAGATCAAAAATATCAACTTTTGCCATGATGCTACAGATATTGTGGTAGCCATCAGGCCGTTTATTCAATACTTCAAGATGAAGATTTATTTTTGCGTAGGCTTTTATACTAACAATCATTAATAGCACTTTTATTACAGAATGGCAAATCTATATTTTAGCTGTTTTCCTGTCAAGTAATTAATAGTAGCTGTGATATATGTTAAAAAATTGTTGCATTGTTCATACAAATATATGAAGAATAAGGGCATTATTACCATTTATTTATAAAAGCATTGCAATATTGAGGTGTTTACTACTATGCAAATCGTGATGAAAATATTGATGGGGATGATGTATCTGCTCCCTAAAAAAATGCGCGATAGCTTCCCAGCTATCATGATGCAAAAAGGGAGGGTTGCTGCTGGAAAACATCATCCCACAATTGCTATGAATATTACCAATATGCTTATATGTGCAAAAAATTGTGGAACATGCCCAAGTTATCCTGGGATACGAGGGGAAGCGCTTTTTTGTGCTTCTGGCCCCAGTACAGGTGAAGTTATTGAAAATGGTTGTAATTGTATTACTTGTCCACTATTTGACAGATGTAGCCCCTATAGTATTGGATATTTTTGTATTCATGGGCAGTGCAGCCCTAAGGATACACGGACAGCAATTGCTAAATTTACAGATATGGCTAAGGCCTATTTACAGCGTTTTACATTTCAGATAGATGATGAAGAAGAATTCATTCTTGAGGATGCGGTAAAAGCAGAGATTGTTGATGAACCCGATGTCCATGATATAACACTCAAGTTTATTGGTGAAAAAGTAGTTAATTCTAAATCAAACATCCCAATCCTGTATGCATCGCTTAATGCCGGGATACCACATACACACGTATGTGGTGGGAGAGCACGGTGCTCAACCTGCAGGGTGATAATAGAAGAGGGCCTGGAATATTGCCGACCTCGAAATGAAAGAGAAACACGGCTGGCTAAAATAAAAGGATTTCCCCCTGAAGTCAGGCTTGCATGACAGACCACTGTAGAAGGTAACATCTCATTACGGAGGCTGGTATTGGATGAGCTTGATATATCCGAGGCTATACGACAGGGTAGAGGTGGCATCAATGATGTAGGAAGAGAAGCTGATGTTACAATATTATTTTCAGATATACGATCATTTACTGCATTTTCTGAAAAGGCTTTGCCGTATGATGTCATTCATATTTTAAACAGGTATTTTGAAACTATAGGAAGTATTATTGATGTTAATGGGGGCTACATTGATAAGTATATGGGTGATGGTATTATGGCTATTTTTGGCCTGGATAAAGACATGAAAGATGACCATGCATATCTGGCTGTAAAATCATCACTGGAAATACAACAAGCAATAAATGAATTCAATGATTATCTATTACAACATTTTAATCATTCTTTTTCAGCAGGTGTTGGTATTCATTCCGGAACTGTTATTATTGGGAACTTAGGGTTCAGCAAAAAGAAAGAATACACTGCATTGGGTGATACGGTCAATACAGCTTCACGTATAGAATCATTGAATAAAAGAACTGGAACTGCAATACTTGTTTCTGAAAGTACATATAAGCGGTGTCAGCGGCATTTTACCTGGGGGCGAAAATTTAAAACAAAGGTTAAAGGCAAGGAAGAGCCTGTAGTTGTTCATGAAGTAATTGATTTTATGCGTTAGAAGATAAATAAGCTCTGATTGCCTGCTCAGATGAATAACGTGGTTTAAATCCAAGCACTTTTTTAATTTTATCAGCATTCATGGAAAGTGGGTATTGAATATATGTTAACTGGCCAGGCCCAAAAGGCAGAAGATGAAGCGTATAAAGGGCTGAAACAATAGGCTTCATTATACCTGCGGGTATTGGTACCAGGGGTTTGCCAGCAACTGTTGCCATTTCATCATAGCGCAGTCCTTTGTCGGTGGCAAGGTTGAAAGCCCCCTGAACATTTTTTGTCAGGGCCAAGAAAAATGCTTCTGCAGCATCATCTTCATGTATAAATTGCATTATTGGGTTATACCCTTTAAATCCAAGGATAAATGACTGCTTCAATGATTTTGCTACAGCACTTTTACAATGAGGCCCCATTATAATACAGGGGCGCATGATGACAACTTTTGTGTTTGGGTTTTCTTTAGCAAACTGTGCAACCTTATATTCAATTTCGACCTTATGTATAGCATAGGTAAAACCGGGTGTCGGGCGCAATGGGGCTGTTTCATCAAGATAATCAGGAGTATCAGGGAAAAATCCATATGCACAATCGGAACTGGCAATAACAAATTTGCTGGCTTTAACCGCAGCAGTAGCACGCAGAACATTTTCAGATCCTACTATATCAATTTCGTACTCCAGTTTATAATCACGTGAAGGGTTTGAAAGATATGCTAAATGCAGTACATCGGTAACTTTGTGGTTAATAAAAATGTCCTTAAGCTTTTGCCCATCTCTGATATCACAATATTCATAAACAAAGTGAGGTGGAAGAGGCATATCAGGTTTAATAATGTCAGTACATACTATTTTAGAGTAGAATTTGGATTTTTTAAGTCTTTCTATTACGCGCGAACCAACATACCCAAATGCTCCGGTAATTACCAGTATTCGCTTTTGTGTTTTCATAATATATTCCTTAAGTTATAGTGTCCCTTAATTTTAATACCTTAATTTATATGGTATCAATAACTTTTTTATATTTTTTTATATGTTGCAAATTAAGGCGGATAATAATACTATTTTATAAGTAAGCCCATAAATGTAATGGTGAACATATTGATAATCTCACTTTTAATCGATGTAGGTTTAAAAGTTTTTTGATTATGTATTTTTTAGGAGGAGATAGATGAAATATCTATTCTTGATTATTGTTATACTTCATGGTTTGATTCATGTGCTTGGGTTTTTAAAATCTTTGGGATATGCAATACCTCAATTACCTGCTATAAACAAACTTACTGGTATAGTTTGGCTGGTGGTAAGCTTTGCGATGATAGCAACAGCTATTTTGTATATTACTGATAATGCCATGTGGTTGTTGACAGGAACTATCGCCATATTTGTATCCCAGGTTTTAATTATTTCAAGCTGGCAGGAAGCAAAATATGGAACGTTGCCCAATATTATTATTCTTATTATTGTAGTTGTTGGATGTGCAATGTGGTTTTTCAACCATCAGGTTGAAAAAGAAATTCAGGTAATGTTAGCACAGGAAGCGCATTCTGAAAAGCCTGCAGAAAAAATTATCACTGAAAATATGCTTACACGATACCCTGCACCTGTACAACGATGGCTCAGATATTCTGGTGTTGTAGGGAAGGAAATTGTAAGAACGGTGTACGTTACACAGAAAGGTGAAATGAGGTTAAACCCTGGACAAAAGCAATGGTTTACATCATATTCACAACAGTACTTTACGGTTTCCATCCCTGCATTCATCTGGAAGGTAAGCATGAATATATATCTGCTGCCTGTTATTGGCAGGGATATGTTTGTCAATGGCAAGGGGGAAATGAAGATAATGTTAATGGGGCTTATACCAATCGCGATAGCTGGTAATGATTTCAAAATTCATCAATCGGCTTTACAACGGTTTCTTGGTGAAATTTCTTGGTTTCCTCAGGCAGCGCTCATGCCTTATATACGCTGGGATGCAATTGATGAATCAAGTGCAAGAGCAACAATTACATATAGGGGTATATCAGGCAGTGCTGTTTTTCATTTTAATACTAAAGGTGAACTGGTAAAGTTTGTGGCAATGCGATATAAAGACATTAATGATGAAAAGCCTACAGAGTGGGTTGCAACTGTTAAAGGTTATGGTGAATTTAATGGTATAAAAATCCCAACATCCTTTGATGCTACATGGATGCTAAAAGAGGAACCATTTACATGGTTCAGGTTTGAGATTTCTGATGTGAGATATCAGTAACAACAGTGTTATTATAAATTACAATGTGCTGTGATAGAGGAGTAATGTAATTGGATTGTAATACAATAAAATATTTATTGACAAAATAGTTATATATGTATACTACCAGCAGTAACGGGATTAACATTAACAATTATTCAAAAGAGATTATTGAATTATTATATAGTAGATAATGTTTTATACAAGAAAAGATATTTCCCACTCAAAGCTTCACAATTACAAATGCAGAGTAGTTTTACTATTAATAATCCAAATATAAAAACATTATGGAAGCAAAACCAAACTCACTATCTACATTACGATTGTTTGCTTTTATTTTATTATGTTATGTAAGTGTATGTCATGTATGTGGATGTTCGCCTTCAGAAATATTTTTTTCACCTTATGCTGCAACTGGTGGGGTTTTGGATTGTTCAAGATGGGATTTTACAAAAGAAAATCCGGTTGAATTAAAAGGCGAATGGAAATTCAAAATGTATGACGATAACCCGGGATATGCCTTACCTGATGTAGATGATTCACAATGGGATATGATAAAAATTCCTAATTACTGGAACGTAAAAAAGTATAAAGGAGAAGGATTTGGATGGTTCAGATTAAAGGTTAAGGTTAACGATAGTTTCTGGGAAAGCAGTCCTGCCATTTATCTTCAGGGGGCAAATACAGCATATGAACTCTATTGCAATGGAAAGAAAGTCTTGCATGCCGGGACTGTCGGTGAAAACAGGGGAACCTCTGTTCCCAGTTTAAAACCACAAATACAACCTTTGCATATACACCATAATCCCAAAGACATTGTTATAGCAGTTAAAGTATCTAATTTTTATCATAGGGGGGGTGGGCTTAATAAATCTATCGTTATTGGTTCTTTTGACAGCATTAGCAAAGTCCTCTGGCAAAGAGATTTTTCTGCAACGCTTATCCTGGGTATTTTAATAATAACTGCTATTTATCATATTATTCTCTTTTTTGGACGAATGCAGGATAAAACTTCTCTGTGGTTTTCAATTTTCTGTATTGCTGTTTTTAGCCATTCTTTTGTTGTAGGGAACTATCTAGAACAAATTTTCAGTGGTCAAAAGATTTATTTTATACGATTTACCATTGAATATGCAAGTTTAGGATTAGGATGGACAGGCCTGGCTTTGTATATGTATTCACTTTTTCCCCATGAGACAAACAGACTATTTGTTTTGTTCCTGGTAGCAACAGGGCTTATTTTTATAAGTGTGCCGATTCTATTTCCCCCACAAATTTTTACAAAGCTTATAAATATCTTCAATATATTTCTTCTGATTTCATTGGTTGGTAGTTTTTATGTACTAATTATAGCTTCTTTAAGAAGGCGTAAAGATGCTTTATTAATTTTATCTGGTTTTATTATTTTAATGCTAAGCATTATAAATGATATGTTGCATAATCTTTTTATTATAAGTACTGCGTTTATTTCAGAATACGGGCTTGTCTTTTTTATTCTGTTTCAATCTTCTGTGTTATCACTTCGTTTTTCTCGAGCATTTAAACTTTCCGAGTACCTTTCAAGTAATCTCAATGAGGAGGTAAACAAAAAAACAGCAGAATTATTACAAAAGACTGAAGAAGCATTGTCCGCACGTCAGGAAACTGAAGAAACATATAAAAAATTATCTGTATTATATCAGCGTATGTCTCATGAAATACATTTAGCAAAGATTGTACATGACAGAATTATCCCAAAAGAATGCAGTACATTTCCTGGCATAAAAATAACTATCTACACTAAACCCTTTATGGAGATTGGTGGTGATTTTTATGACATTGCAAAGTTACCAGGAGGGCAAACGCGACTGTTTGTTGCTGATGCAACAGGTCATGGCATCAGTGCATCATTGGCAACAATTTTAATAAAAGTTGAATATGATAAAATTAAGGAGATCTGTGCAAAACCTTCTGAGGTACTTGGTAGGCTTAACGATATATTTTCAGAGTATTATAAATCCCTGAAGATGTATATAACGGGTGTTGTGGTAGATATTAATACAAAAGACAATATCATTATATATGGTTCAGCGGGTCATCCTGATCAAATTATAGTTAAAAATGGTGATATGCATGAATTATCCCGGACCGGACCAGCAATTGGTATATCACGTACACCTGGCTATGAGGATCGAACCATTGAATATAACCATAAGGATACATTGTTTTTATTTACTGATGGTATTTTAGAGGAATTCAATCCAGTGCAGTTTGAAGATGGATACAATAACCTAAAAACTTTTATAAAGAAATTTAGTTATACAAATGCAGAAGGAACTATTAATGCAATTAAAGAGCATTTGGAGCATAAGCCTATAAGTGTCCAGCAAAAGGATGATGAACTTATTATGGGTATTGATTTTGTATAATTAAAAAGATTATTGTATAAGTAGAATTTTTCTAACCGTACCTTCAGCGTCATTATATTTTTTTATAAAAGATTATATGGACTATTATTTTTATTCTGTATTTTTCATCCCCAACCATTATAATTCCTTTGAGATGAGATTTTAATTTATTTTTTTGTGAAATTATCGTTAGGTATTCCTCATCATATATACTGTAAAAGTTTATCGGATAACTGATACTAATATTGTATGTAAATACTATCTTTTGGTAATCTATTGTTGTTTTTGTAATGGAAATGTAGTATATTATAGTAATTAAGAATTTAAGAGGAATCTTAATATGCAAAAAACACTTATTACAGGAATACAGGATACTTCATTGCAGGTGGTACAGAATGTATTGTCCACTGTGCAGGGTATAGGCAGGATAGAATATAAAAACAAAAGATATAGTATTGTGTACGATAGTTCTGTTGTAAGTCCCACACAGATACTGGAGGCCTTAGAGGCTGCCGGCTTATATGTTGAAAAAGAGGTATGGCAGGCTTCCGTTGGCGGAATGAGTTGTGTAATGTGCTCAAAAGCGGTAACGCGTAGTGTTATGGATTTAGAAGGCATTCTTGATGTTTCAGTTAACTATGCAACGGGAAAGGCAACAGTGATTGTTACTCCGCACACCGTCACCACTGAAGATATTAAAATAAAAGTTGAAGAAGCAGGATACCAGTTTTTAGGTTTGGGTACTGGAGAGCAAAAGTCTTCTAACGTGCGATTGGCTCAGATTTTTATTGGGCTTATAGCTGGGAGTGTACTTATGGCTATGATGTATGTACCGGCGGTTTTCAGTCACTGGATTGTTGCTTTAATCTCTGTGCCAGTATTTGTGTTTGTAAGCTTCCACATCTTTGTCCATGCCTACCATGCTCTCAAAAACAGGGTGTTATCTATGGATGTGATGTATGCTATGGGTACGGGTATTTCGTTTGCTGCAAGTGTTGGCGCTACGTTTGGCATTTTGCCACATGAGTTTTTTGTGTATGAAACAGCTATTTTTTTAGCAACATTTCTTAATATAGGGAAATATTTAGAGGATAGAGCCAGGTCAAGAACATCAGGAACCATTAAAAAGTTACTATCGCTTAAACCTGACACGGCTATCGTCATTCGTGATAATAAAGAAATTGAAATTAAAACTGAAGACGTCATTGTGGGTGACAGTATCATTGTAAAACCACAATCACGGGTGCCAGTTGATGGCGTGATTATAAAAGGTGCTGGGTACATTGATGAATCAATGGTAACCGGCGAATCGGTGCCGGTGTATAAAAAAGAAGGTGACAGGGTTATTGGCGGAACACTGAATAAAAATAACCTGCTTGTAATACAGGCACAGGTGCTGGGAAGCGATTCTGTACTCTCACGGATTATTTCACTGGTGGAAAAGGCTCAAGAGTCAAAACCAGCAATGCAGCGGTTTGCTGATAGGGTTGTTGGGTATTTTATTCCTGTGATACTGATGATTGCTTTTGTTGCTTCGCTGTTATGGTATGTAGTTAGTGGCAATGCGATGTTTGCATTTCAGGTTTTTGTTGCAGTTATCGTTATTGCCTGCCCGTGCGCGTTGGGGCTTGCAACTCCCACTGCTGTGACTGTTGGTCTTGGCAGAGGTGCTGAGTTAGGGATTCTGGTAAAAAATGCTGAAGCACTTGAGAAGGCAAGCAATGTTACCACCGTTGTCTTTGATAAAACTGGTACACTGACTACAGGAAAGCTTACCGTTATTGATGTTGTACCCTTAAATATACAGCATGATGAATTTATTTCTTTATGTGCAACACTTGAACGGTATGCCAATCACCCTATTGGTGATGCTGTAGTGCAGTATGCTAAGGACAAGGGTGTGATTTTTAAAGATGCAGAGGAAGTGAAGGTTTTTGAGGGAAAGGGTGTCATGGGTAAGATAGCTGGAAGAAAAATTATTGCTGGCAGTATGGCTTTTATTCAAGAAGGGGTTGATACTGGAACTATCGCACATCATATTACTATGTTTGAAAAGCAGGGTAAAACCGTACTTGTAGTAGCTGATACACAACCACTGGGTATTCTTACTCTTGCTGACAAACCAAAGCAGGAAGCCAGGGAAACAGTGCAAAAGCTTAAAGAAAATGGGAAAAAGACGATAATGATTACCGGTGACAACAGGCAGGCAGCAGATGCTATAGCTGGTGAAGTTGGTGTTGATGAAGTATATTCTGATGTTACTCCTGAATCAAAGATGAATATTGTCATTAAGCTTCAAAACAATGGTGATATTGTGGCTTTTGTGGGTGATGGCATTAATGATGCACCGGTGTTAGCTCAGGCAGATATTGGCATTGCTATGGGGGCAGGTACTGATGTTGCTATTGAAGCAGGAGATGTGGTGTTATTGCGTAACAGGTTAGCTGATGTGGTTACGTATTTTGATTTAGCGGTAAAAGTTATGAAACGGATTAAGCAGAATATCTTCTGGGCATTTGCGTATAATATGCTACTGGTGCCTGTTGCAGCAGGAATACTGTATCCATTTACAGGATTTTTAATAAAACCAGAATTTGCAGGAGCTGCAATGGCTTTAAGTTCCGTTACTGTGGTAGGATTATCATTATTGTTGAGGCGTTATAGACCGTCACATTAGCCTATAGAGTGTTTCTTTTACCCAATCAGGAATATTCTGGTAATCTTCAAAGCTTAGTAATGCACCTAAATAAATTTTAAAACTTTGCCCTTTAAATTTGGTCTCAAAACTTTGTGCTATATGAGATTTATCCCAATTATGCTTTTTATATAAAAATGCCGCATCGAAAGGATCTTTAGGATCTATTCTTCTTCCGGCAACATATACTTTGTTTAAAAAAAGATCAAAGTCGCTTGCTATTTTAATAGTATCGAATTTTTCAATTTTTTCTAAATTAGGGAAAGGGAAAAGTACAAAGGAAACCTTAATGTCTTTGATGAAAAAATCAATATTGTCATCTTTTTTCTCCCAACGGTTTATATCGGTATTATACATTGACAAAACTTTTTTAGTCAGTAGATTATAAGAAAATTCTTTTTGGCTAAAAAAATCAAGGTCAAAGCTTTCTCTATGGTTATATTTAATCATTATCGCTGTCCCACCAGCTAAATAGAAATTTTTAAAATATGATTGTATTTCTTTTGCTAAATTAATGATTTCTGTGTTCATTCCAGTACCGTATCCAGAATTTTATACCCCGTTTAATATATGGATATCGAAATGTTATATCAGTTGTTTCCTGTGGATAAGTATCATATATATATTTAATCTCATCATAATTTCCGTAATCTAAAACCCGTGTAATGAGCTTTTCAAGAGGTGCATAACGCTGCTCATCCCATAGAAGGGATTGAAGATGCTCAGGAATTGGCACACTATGGGTATATACCCATTTAATTCTTCTTTCCATAATAGATGGTTTAGAAACATTCATAGTAATTATGATAATTGTAAAGCTATATTCTTGTAATATTTTATATTCGCATTACCAATAGAGCAAGAACTTTTTAAATGTATCAATGTGCATAATTGCATCCTTATGGTGGATTATGTGATGTATATAGGTGATTAAAGATCAAAGCAAAAAGGCATTACGTTTTATGCAAAATGATGCTGAATTGTGAAGGTACAATTACAGGCTTTAATTCTTTATATTTTTCTCTTATTATTAAAGTAACTTTTATTATGTTAAAAACTTTCTGTCCTTAGTATGCTAATACTTGACATTTACAATATAGTATGATATGTCATTATCGATTTATTGGAGGTTGCCATGTATCCTGATCTGAAAAATAAAAATGCGGTTGTCACCGGTGCTGGTAAGCCAACGGGGATTGGTTTTGCTATAGCTCGTGAACTTGCAAAAAATGGGGCAAATGTCATCATAGCCGATTTAGGCAAAGGTACCATCGGTGATACAACAATGCAGGCCGGTCAGTTAAGCCAGATGCAGCAGCTTGCTTCAGAATTACAAAAAGTATACTCAGTTGGTGCATATGCAGTATCCTGTGATGTTACCAACAAACAATCAGTTGATGAATTTGCAGAAAAAGTTTCTGAATTGTTTGCATGTGTCCATATTCTTTGCAATAATGCTGGTGCGGCTTTTGGGGTTCCTAGCGCTATACATACCTATGATGATGAAGCCTGGCTTAAAACAATTGATGTGAATTTACATGGCACATTCAGGGTTTCAAAAGCCATTGTGCCACTTATGAAGCAGGGTGGTTCCATAATCAATACCGCATCGCGAGCAGGAAAATTTCCTGCACTGTTCAATGGTGCTTATTCAGTTTCT
This sequence comes from Spirochaetota bacterium, assembly GCA_040756435.1. NCBI lineage: Bacteria > Pseudomonadati > Spirochaetota > Spirochaetota bacterium. The sequence goes on from JBFLZD010000001.1 coordinate 13,080, forward strand.
AAAGCAGGGGTTATTATGCTTACCAAGGTCATGGCAAAAGAACTGGCAGGTGCTGGTATACGGGTTAATGCAATTTGCCCGGGGCAGATTAATACTGATTTAGAACGCTGGCGATTTGAATTAGAAGCAAAAGTATTCAACACAACACCAGAAGAGCGGGAAAAGGTTATGTGCCAGAGCATACCACTGGGCAGGATTGGCACACCTGAAGAGGTGGCAAAGCTTGTAGTATTTTTAGCTTCTGAGGCATCTTCATATATTACGGGCCAGGCAATAAATGTCTGTGGCGGGCAATTAATGGAATTATAACAAATGGAGGATCATATGGCTAATGGGGCAAAACTGGTTGTTGAAGCATTACTGGATAAAAAGGTTGAGTATATATTTTCGTTAAGTGGGGGGCATATTACTCCAATTTATGAGCATCTGGAAAATTCACCAATAAAAATATTTGATACCCGCCACGAGCAAGCTGCGGTGTTTATGGCTGAAGCGTGGGGACGTTTGAGTCGCAAACCAGGTGTTGCGCTTGTTACAGCCGGTCCTGGATTTACCAATGCACTGACAGCCATAGCCAATGCACGGCTATCCAATGCACCAGTGCTTCTTATAGCAGGATGTGTAGGGCTTGAAAGCAATGATAAGCTTGACTTACAGGATATGAAACAGTTACCGGTGATTGAACCAATGGTAAAAAAGGCGTTTGTATGCCATAAACCTGAGCGCGTGTACGAATACGTTGATATGGCATATCGTACGGCATGTTCAGGAAGGCCAGGACCGGTGTATCTGGAATTGCCTGTTGACGTTCTTAACGCAAAACAAGATGAAACAAAAGTAAAAAAAACAAATACATTGGTATATTCAAAACCGTGCGATAGTGCCGCAGCTTTTGATGTGATTGAACTTTTGCAACACAAGAAAAAACCAATCATTATTGCAGGTAGTGGCGCATGGTATGCAGATGCTTCAGAGGCGCTCAAGCAATTTATTGAACAAACTGGTATTCCTGTCTTTACCAATGCAGCTGGGCGAGGTGTAATACCCGATACACACCCCCTGTGTTTTGAATCTTCACTTGCCATACGACCAGGAGCAGCGTTGTATGCCAATTTCAATGCTGATATGGTGATACTGTTAGGGAACCGGGTGAGCCTGTATTATATATTTGGTGATATATTTAACAAAGATGCAACTTTAGTTCAGGTGGATATTGAACCTGAAGAGATAGGACGTAATCGCAGTATACATAAGGGAATAATAAGCGATGTTAGCTCATTTGTTGGTGAATGTAATAAGATACTAAAAGAAAAACAATTAAATCTGACGGAACGCTTTAAAGAATGGGTACGTGAGCTTAAAAAAGGCGATGAAGAAAGTAAAAAGCAGGCTATGGAGCAATGGCAAAGCAATGCAGTACCCATTCATGCTATGCGTGTTGCTTATGAAGTGAATCAGATCATGGACAAGGAAGATGATGTTGTGGTAAGTGATGGCGGAGATGCTCAGATATGGATGGGTATGACACGAACTGTAAAGAAAGGTGGAACATACTTAGATTCGGGATTGTATGGATGTTTGGGAGTGGGTATACCATTTGCCAATGCTGCAAAGCTGTATTACAAAAACTCACGGGTTGTGCTTTTTACAGGTGATGGTTCTTTAGGATTTAACTTTATGGAAATAGAAACTGCTCTACGAAAAGGGTTAGCCATTACTATAGTCGTTAGCAATGACCTTGGATGGGGGATGATACGGCACAGCCAGGTTTTGCGTATGGGGCATCCAGTAAAAGAAGGAACGTTTATAGGCAATATTCCCTATCATAAGCTGGTGGAAGCTTTGGGTGGCAAAGGGTATTTCATTGAAAAACCTGATGATATAAAACCAGCTATCGTTGATGCAGTGCAGAGCAATACGGTAGCACTGGTAAATATCATGACTGATCCCGATACAATTAGTCCTGGCAGTGTGGCGCTGGCTAACTTAGGTGGATATAAGGCGTAATTATTTACTGAAGATTATATGTAACGACATTATAAAAAGTATTATACCAAAAACTCGGCGTAATGTTTCGTTATCTAGGGATACAGCAATTTTCCCACCAATATAGCCGCCAATAACAAACCCTAATGCAAGGGTTATGGCTACAGGAATATTGACATTGCCTGATTTATAATATTCGTATGCCGCCAGTATCCCAATGGGGGGTATCATGGCAGCAAGTGTTGTTCCCTGTGCCATATGCTGATTGAAATGGAGCAGGTATATAAGTGCAGGGATCATGATGATTCCACCGCCTATGCCCATTAATCCCCCTAAAATGCCAGCTGATAGTCCAATGATAGTAGTAATAATTAACATAAATCAAACTCCTATAAAAAATATATATTGACCAAAGAAAACGTATAGTATGGTATACTGTCAAGTTATATAAAAAATTCTGAGGAATAAATGAAAAACATTCCCATCATAATAACCTGTGAACATGCAGGAAATCGTGTTCCTGATGTATTGCGCGATATTTTCACTGATACCACAATACTTTCCACCCATTGGGCGTATGATATTGGAGCATTGCAGATGGCACGCATCCTTGCAAAGATACTTGAAGCACCACTGTTGTATACTACTGTTACACGGTTGGTGGTGGATTGCAACAGGTCAATAGGAAGCAATGAACTTTTTTCAGAAATGATAAAAGGAAGCAATATTTTTTTTAAAAATGAGATAGTTAAGCGTTATTATACTGTATATCGTAGTAAAATTGAAAAAGCTATTAACGCCATGTTGCAGAACTCAGATGCTGTGTTCCATATTGCGGTACACTCATTTACCCCGCAATTGTATGGTTTTAAACGATATACTGATATAGGATTGCTGTATGACCAGAGCCGCCCTACAGAAGCATTATTTTGTATCAATATCAAAGAAGCATTGATGAATGCATATCCATTGCGGGTTGCATTTAATTACCCATTTAGAGGATGCGGTGATGGTGTCACGGTGTGGTTACGGAAGCAGTATGGCGATAGTTACTGCGGAATTGAGCTGGAAGCCAACCAGCAGATTTTTTTCAGCAGTAAAAGGCAGTGGCGCACAGTATCACATCATCTTGCACAGGCAATACAGCATGCAGTAAATGCAATGGTACACCAGTAGTTACCTGCAGGTGCAAGACGGTTACGTAGGCTTTTAGAAAAGAAGGATTCATTATTATTCTTCCCCGGATAAAATAGGGGATGTGACATTGGGGGCAAATTTTTATTTTTTTGGAAGGACATCCTTGGTCATCCCAAAAAGTAAAGATTTATTATGGAAGAGAATTTATATTGAATGGAGATAATTTCTATGCCAGTTGATCCAATGGATGTACAAAAAAAATTAAAAAGCATTAAAGCAGAATACGCTGAAATTCGCTTAAGTGAAAGTTTTTCTACCACGATACACCTTTCAAAAAGGATGATAGAAACCTGTAAAGTCGGCACTTCAACGCAAGGGTCGGTTCGCGTTTATAATAAAGGGTGTTGGGGATTTTTTGCCTTTACTTCTCTTGATATGATTGATTATGCCGTGCAACAGGCACTGCAACTATCGCACATACAAAAAAAAGAAAACGCACCCACATTGTCTTCATTACAAACGAATGTGATTACTGAAAAAACAAAAACACTCATTCCACCTAATACAGTAAGCTTAGAAGAAAAGATGCACTTGCTTACCCAGTACAATGACATATTAAAAGATAGTGAGCTTATAGAAAATACTAATGTATTATACCGTGATTCATTGACACAGTATGTGTTATGTAATACTGATGACAGCATTGTAGAATATGAAAGGTCTTTCTGCGGATTGTCACTATCAGCTATTGCAAAAGATGGGACTGTCATTCAGCCATATGGAGAATCGGATGCCAACTATGCAGGTTTTGAGATAGTAAAGGATAGACACACAATGGCAGAAGAGGTAGTGCGTATTGCAACTGAGCTTGTTGCAGCCCCACAGATAAAAAGTGGTGTATATGACGTGATTGCTGATCCAAAATTATCGGGTGTTTTTATTCATGAAGCATTTGGCCATTTATCAGAAGCAGACTTTGTGTATGAAAATCCACGGATGAGAGAGATAATGGTAATTGGTAAGCGTTTTGGCCCGGATATACTCAATGTTGTGGATGATGGGACGCTGCCGTATGCCGGATATATCCCCTGTGATGATGAAGGTATAAAACCTACAAAGACATATTTGATAAAAAATGGAGTATTACATAGCCGTCTTCATTCGCGGGAAACGGCGGTAAAAATGGGGGAAGAGGTTACCGGCAATGCACGGGCTATTAGTACTTCGGCAAGTCCTATTGTGCGAATGACCAACACATATATAGAAAATGGAGATTCTACAGTTCAGGAATTATTTGAAAAGCTGTGGAATGGCATCTATGTGGTGGGGGCTCTGGGAGGGCAAACAAATTTAGAAATGTTTACCTTTACACCTGCTTATGCGTATGAAGTAAAAAAAGGGAAGAAAACAAAGAAGTTTCGAGAGTGCATGCTTACAGGAAATGTATTTGTAACTCTTGCTAATATTGAAGCAATAGCTAACGATTGTACATTGTTTGGTGGATTGGGTGGTTGTGGTAAACAGGGTCAGGCTCCACTGCCAGTATCTTCTGGTGGACCGCACATATTGATAAAAAATGTTCTTATAGGAGGCAAAGGTGCTGGAAGTAGAAAAACTAAATCTAAGTAGAATACAGGAAACCTGTGCAAAACAAAAAAGTCGCTGGTGGGATGTATTTGTTGAGTATGCAATACATAAAACATATTCATTTAAAAATAATGTTTTTTACGGCGTACGGGAATCAGAAATAAAGGGTTATGGTATCAGGATGAATGTTGATGGCAAAACGGGTTTATCCTTTTGCAATGATATTGCAATGCTTGACTCTGTTATTGCATATGCGCAAGAAACAGCAAATTATGGGGAAATTGAAGAATATGAACTTCCATCAATGCAACCCACTCCTTATGTTGCATGCTATGATGAGAAAATATTTAATAAGAATAGTCAATACTATCTGCATGCATTACAGAAAGTTGTTGATACAATACGTTCTGTTTACAGTGACTGTATGGTTGATGCAGGCTTAGGGTGTGTGGATGGGTATATGCATCTGGTTAATTCTCAAGGTTTTAATAATGGATACCATTATTCACGGCACAGGTCAACAATAACTGCCTTGCGAATATTGCCTGATGGAAGCCGTGTGCAGATTTATGAAAGTATTACCTGGAATAGCGATTTTAATATTGATGAGCTTACTGAACGAATTATACAAAAGCTGGCATTCAGCGAACGCACAGTCAAAATGCCCTTTGGCAATTATAATGTAATTTTTACTCCAAAGGCATTTGGTCAGATAATGGGTGTGGTTCTGCAGGGTTTGACGGGGCGATCAATTGAACGGGGTATTTCACGGTATATTGGAAAATTTGGTGAAAAGGTTTTTGGTAAGCAGTTTACGGTGTATGATAATCCGTTAATTGACTTTGCACCGGGAAGCTATCCTTTTGATGATGAAGGAGTTCCGGCTCAGAATAAAACCCTTATTGAAAATGGGTATGCAAAAACCTATATTGCTCATTTGCAAAGCGCTCATCTTTTGCATACCAATCCTACCGGGAATGCTTCGCGAGGGTATGCTACCTTGCCCCAGGAAAGTTTTAGCAATATTATTGTAGAACCGGGCACTCTATCCTTTAAAGATATGATAGCACAGATGGGAACAGGGATTATTATAGACCAGTTTATTGGCTTTGGGCAATCAAATACACTAATGGGTAACTTTTCAGCCAATTTGGATTTAGCTTGGTTGGTTGTACAGGGTGAAGTTAGGGGGCGATTATCAAATTCCATGGTAAATGATGATGTTACAACGATGTTGAATGATAAAATAGTTCTTTCTTCAGAACGAGAGTGGGGTGGCAATGCCTATCTCCCCTATGTATTGTGCCGTATAAATTATTCAACTACATAATTTTTTATATAAAAGTTTTGACAAAAAGAGTATATATTTCTTGCTTTTTTAGATAACCCTGTTATGTTTGCGATAGAATAAAAAGGAATGTGTAAAAAAGGTATAGTTCGTCCGCTTTAAGTGGAAATATTTATTATTTTAAGATTATAAATTTTCAGGAGAAATGCAATGAAGACTAAAATTACAGAACTTTTCAAGATTAAGTATCCAATTCTACTTTCAGGTATGAGCTGGATAAGTACGCCCGAACTGGTTGCAGCGGTATCAAATGCTGGCGGACTTGGTATCCTTGCAACCGGTGTATTGACAGCCGAGCAGACCCGTGAAGCAGTGCGAAGGGTACGGGAACTTACTAAAAAGCCATTTGCAGCAAATGTTACGCTGTATTTCCCAGGGGCTGAACGCAATGCTGAGGTTCTCATTGAGGAAAAAGTTCCCATCATTAACTATTCGTTAGGTAAAGGCGATAAGATTGCAAAAGCTGTGCATGCATACGGTGGAAAAGTAATAGCCACTGTTACCACACATAAACATGCACTGGCAGCCCAGCGTGATGGAGCTGATGCCCTGATAGTTACCGGGTATGAAGCGGCAGGTCATGGTGGAGCAATCACATCGTTGGTGTTAATCCCTGCAATTTCACAGGCAGTAAATATCCCGGTTATTGCAGCCGGTGGCTTTGCCGATGGCAGGGGGCTTATTGCAGCTCTTGCACTGGGAGCAGAAGGTATATCAATGGGAACCAGGTTTATGAATACCAAGGAAAGCCCTGTGGCTGAAAGTGCAAAACAGGCAAGTATTAAGAGTGAAGTATACAACACAGTGTATACACCAAAAATAGATGGATTGCCAGCACGCTTCATGAAGTCAAAAGCTGTAGAGCGTCTTATGCATAAACACCTTAATCCATTCAGTTCGCTTATACGCTCAAAGAAGATTGCTGACATGCTTGGCTATCCATGGTTAAAACTTGCAGTTGGCATTATGTTTATGGGTCCACAGCGGGCAATTCAGATGGCACGCATGGCAATTGGGTTTGATGCTTTCAAGATAGGAACCATGGATGGTGATTTTGATAAAGGTGTTTTACCATTGGGCCAGGTTACCGGCATTATTAATGATACACCAACAGTGAAACAGGTTGTGGATAGAATAATAAAAGAAGCAGTAGAAATTGAAAAACAACTGGCAAAAAAGGTTAAATAGTACATATCGTTTTATACAGTTGCCAATAAAAAATTATTATGGGGTGGGGTATCTATGCAGAAAGCAACACTAGAAGGGTATAAGGAATTTTGTGCCAGTGAAAGAAGCGTTATCAATATGGTATTATCTCGAGCAAAGCAACGGGGTAATGCAGCCGCATTATCGGGATTTATTGATGGCAAAAAGTATAGCTATACCTGGAAAGATCTGACAGGGATAGTTTATGCGATAGCTCATTTTTTAATTTCTAAAGGCCTGCAAAAAGGGGACCGTGTTGCAATCTTTTCACAGAATTGCCCCGAATGGACATTAGCTGATTTAGGGATTCAGGCTGCAGGGTGTGTCCCGGTACCAATTTATGCAACCAACTCAAAGGATGAAGCAAAGTATATACTTGACGATGCTTCAATCAAAGCAATCTTTACCGGTGATCAGGAACAGTATGATAAGATTTATCAGATACTACATTCAACCAGCTTACAGATGATAGTATCTCTTCAAGAAGCTGTGATAGTAAATGGTGAAAATAGCTTTTATTTTCATGAGATAGTAAAAACTGAAGTTGGTGATGGTAAAAAGACTGTTGATGCCCGTATTAATGAATTATCAAGCAATGACATGCTCACCATAATCTATACTTCGGGAACAACCGGGAATCCTAAAGGTGCGGTACATACGCATGCAAGCTTTTTAGCTGGTATCTATGCATCGGTATTCCGTTTCCCTGAAGCAGGACCGGGTATGGTATCCCTTGCATTTTTGCCCTTAAGCCATGTGTTTGAACGCATGTGGACATATGGCGTATTGCTGAAAGGTGGTGAAAACAATTATTGCCGTAATCCAAAAGACATTATGGAAATTTTGCCATTGTCAAAACCACAGTATATGTGCAGCGTTCCTCGTTTATGGGAAAAGATGTATGCTACAATATTTGACAGGTTAGAAACAGCGCCACCTGCAAAGAAGAAATTGTTTAACTGGGCAACTACTACAGGTATTGAATATGATACCAGAAAAAGAGCTAAACGATTTATTGGGCCATGGCTTGGTATAAAAAGATTTTTTGCTAATGCCCTTGTATTGAAGAAGGTACGTCAGATAGTTGGTGGCAATGTATGGGTTTTCCATGTTGGTGGTGCAGCTATGTCAGCTGAGATAAATGCTTTTTTCAATGGATTGGGGATCCCGCTGGCTCAGGGGTATGGATTAACAGAATTTTTCCCTGTTGCCGTTGGTACTGCTACCACTGCTTATCCAGGTGTCTGTGGGCCCATTCTTGATATTGTTGATGTCAGAGTTTCTGATGAGGGTGAAATTCAGTTGAAAGGCCCCATGTGTATGCAGGGGTATTTGAATAAACCTGAAGCAACTAAAGAAATGTTTACGCAGGATGGCTGGTTTAAAACAGGAGATGTGGGAACCATTGAGGAACATGATGGGAAACTATATATACGCATCACTGACAGGATTAAGGACCTTATAATCACTGCAGGAGGTAAAAATATTGCTCCGCAGGTAATTGAAACAATGTTAGGTGAAGACCTCTACATTGAGCAGGTTGTGGTGGTTGGTGATGGGCGAAAATATATCAGTGCCCTTATTGTACCCAATTTTGAAATGCTTGGAGAATTTGCAAAATCAAAAGGAATACAATATTCTTCCCGTCAGGAGCTAATTTCCAAACCAGAAATTGTTGAATTCTACAACACCAAGATTGAAAAACTTACTGAAAGCCTGGGACAGGTTGAGAAGATCAAAAAGTTTACTTTAATGCCACATGAATTCACACAGGAAAACGGTGAGATTACACCAACATTGAAAATTAGACGTAAAGTGATTCAGCAACGATACAGTGACATCATTGATAAGATGTATGTGGAATAATGTGTTTAAAATTAGTATTTTTTGTATATAAAATTTTTATTGCTACAATAGTAGTGTAACGGTGTTATGTTTCATGGTTATGAGAATAATAATTTTAGTAAATAGGGAGTTATCGTATGAAAACAAGAATTACTGAACTGTTTGGTATTAAATATCCTATCATCCTACCCGGGATGAGCTGGATTAGCACTCCTGAGCTGGTAGCTGCGGTATGTAATGCAGGTGGTACAGGATATCTGGCAACCGGGCCTCTGACACCGGAACAAACACGGCAGGCTATCAGAAGAATCCGTGAACTTACTGATAAGCCTTTTGGTGCAGGTTGTACCCTCATTATGCCGGGAGCACGCGAAAATGCGGAAGTCATGCTTGAGGAAAAAGTGCCTATCATTAATGTATCATTGGGTAAGTGCGACTGGATTGCAGAGCGTGCACATAAATATGGCGGCAAGGTTATTGCAACTGTAGTTACTGAAAAACATGCTCTGGCAGCTGAAAAACAGGGTGCTGATGCTCTTCAGGTAACCGGGCACGAAGCTGCTGCTCATGGTGGACAGGTTACCACCTTTGTTCTTGTTCCGGCGATAGTTGATAAAGTAAAAATTCCTGTTGTTGCTGTTGGCGGAATAGCAGATGGCCGTGGGATGGCTGCTGCACTGGCGCTTGGTGCTGAGGGTATTGGCATGGGTACCCGTTTATCAATGACGAAGGAAAGCCCATTACATAAGAAAACCATTGAAGCACAGCTTAAAGCAGGTATTGAAGATACAATTTATTCCAATAGATTTGATGGAATTTACTGCCGTGTATTAAAAACTAAATCAGCTGAAAAAGCTATACGAAAGGGTATGAGTTTGCCTCATGCAGCCTTAGAATCATATAAAATAGCCAAGATGATGAATATGCCTTATTTCAAATTAGCGTTAGGTGTTATGCTACAGGGGCCAAAGATGATGATTCAACTGGCACATTTTGCTACAGCCTTTGACAAAATAAAAGTAGCAACGGAAAAGGGCGATCTTGATTATGGTGTACAGCTTATTGGGCAATGCCAGGGCCTTATTAATGATGTACCAACGGTAAAGGAAGTCATTGAAAGAACGGTAAAAGAAGCAAAAGCTATATATCAGAAAAATCTGAAAAAATTTTAAGTGATAAAAGAATATTTATTAAAGAAGGGGGCGTCTCAAATGAAATAGTGGGGCACGCAATGACCACAGTGTACGTCACTGCGAGCGCATCGCCTGCCCTGAGTGCTTCGACAAGTTCAGTAACCGCCTGTAGAAGGGCGGCAGTCTCGATACCACGGAAGATGGGATTGCTTCGTCACTTCGTTCCTCGCAATGACAGGAAGGCAAAAGTCATTGCAATGAGGTGTCTTTTGGGCCCCCCTTCTTTATATACAGATTTTATGTATATTTTTTCACAGGATATGATTACTATTATTGTAATATAAACGCATTGAGATGATTGAAAAACTAGTTAAATATATATTGAACATATTTTCTATATAATAAATAATAAATGGTATTAAAAATGTTACTATATTCTGTGTGATAATCATATTGGATAATATGTAACCTCTTATACAACTATCGAAAAAAAATTGCTTAATTTCCTTGACAAAATTATTATGTAAAAATAAGTTTGAACACCAATTTCAAAACAATATATTTTTATTGATTTTTGTTTCTTGATTAATATAAATACCGTGCTACACTTGTAATCTATATAATTTTTAAGTATAACAGCGAAATAATCAGTATTATAGAGAGGATATAATGGGTATTTTGCAGCAAACATTTTCTTTAAAAAAATCTCAGATTGAGAAAAAATGGTATATCATTGATGCAGAAGGCAAAGTTTTAGGCAGGCTTGCAGCAGAGATAGCACATGTATTGCGGGGGAAACATAAACCTGCATACTCGCCTCACCTTGATATGGGTGATAATGTCATAGTAATAAACGCAGATAAAGTGCTTTTGACAGGCAAGAAACCACAGGAAAAAGAGTATTTCTTTCATTCTAAATATCCTGGCGGAAGCAGGTTTGTGAATATCAGAAAGATGCTTGAGAAAAAGCCCGAATATATATTGTACCATGCAGTAAAAGGTATGATGCCAAAAAACAAATTGGCACGACAGCTAATGGGTAATTTAAAAATATATGCCGGCAGTGACCATCCCCACAAGGCACAGAAACCTGAACCTTTAGAATTAAAGTTTTAATGGCTTAAAGAAAATTATTGTTACTAAATAGATGAGGTTATAAAAATGGCAAGTGCAGCAAATTATGCAACAGGAAGAAGAAAATCAGCGGTTGCGCGTGTGTGGTTAAAACCGGGAAATGGTACTATAATAATCAATAATAAACCTATAAACGAATATTTCAGGCGACAAACCCTGGAGTTAGTGGTACGACAGCCACTGGAAGAGGCGGGTGTGCTGAATTCATTTGATGTTGTTGCCACTGTTGATGGTGGAGGATGGACAGGGCAGGCGGGCGCTGTTAAGTTAGGTATTGCCCGATGCTTATCAGCACTGGATGAAAAGTATAAAAAATCCATGCGGCAGGCAGGATTCCTTACCAGGGATTCACGTGAAGTTGAACGCAAAAAATATGGCCAAAAAAAGGCACGGAAAAGATTCCAGTTTTCCAAACGATAAAAAATGGAATGCAGTATATACTTTACAAAAAGGATGCCCGGTGGCATCCTTTTTGTTATATTTGATGAATATCTTTGGTGTGTTATGTTATGATTATACAGGATATTGAATATACTGATCGCTATATTCGGATAACATTGGATACTGGCGAATATTTACGGGTGGACACTGCTTCTGTTCCCTCAGGGTTGCTACGTAGAGGTGGGGCAATTGATATTGATGCATATAATCACTTAAAAGAGGAATCCAGGCTGTTTGAGTGTAAGGAAAAGGCATTATATTATATCAGCATCCGTAGCCGTACTGAGCACGATATAAAAAAATATCTTATAAAAAAGGGGTTTGATAAAACTACCATAGGCCGGGTGATACAGTATTTAACTGAACGGGGACTCATTAATGATTATGAATATGCAGTGCACTATATTCAATCAGTCAGGGAACATAAAGTTATTGGCAATAAAATGTTAGAAAAAAAACTTTTTGAAAAGGGTGTTGATAAAGGGATCATCAAAAAGGCTATCAGGAAAACAGAGAATAAAGAGCCCGATATTGAGCAGGTGTATCAGCTAGCACTAAAAAAGTATAATCAGGTTAAAGAAAAATCCAACGCTACCGTAAAAATGGTAGCATTTTTACAACAAAGAGGCTTTAGCTGGGAAATTATAAAAAAAGTTATGAAACGATTTGGTGATGATTATGAAGAAATACATGATATACAGGAATAATTACAGAAGTTATTTTATACATTAGTATAATTAATATTATTGAAATTGTAACATCGTTTTTTTACATTGTTTTGTACATATGAAGGATTTTATTTTTATCTACAAGGGATGCACAGTATGATGAAGGTACATGATTTGCGGACGTCATTTATTACATTTTTCAAAGAGCGGGATCACAGAATTGTCCCTTCAAGTTCATTAATACCAAAGGATGACCCAACACTGCTGTTTACCACTGCAGGTATGGTGCAATTTAAACCTATGTTTGCCGGTACTGTTGAATTAGAGTATACCCGTGCAGCATCAATACAAAAATGTTTGCGAACGAGTGACCTGGAAAATGTTGGCAAGACCAAACGGCATTGTACCTTTTTTGAGATGTTAGGCAATTTTTCATTTGGTGACTATTTTAAAAAAGAGGCTATTGAGTGGGCGTGGGAATATTCAACTGCTGTGATTGGTTTTCCAAAAGAGAATATATGGGTTTCTATATATATAGATGATGATGAAGCTTTTGATATATGGCACAAAGATATTGGCCTGCCAAAACAAAAGATAGTACGGTTGGGCAAGGAAGACAATTTCTGGGGACCAGCCGGTGATTCAGGTGCATGTGGTCCCTGTTCAGAGCTGTATTTAGACCGTGGGCCTTCATTTGGATGCGGTAAGCCTGATTGTAAACCAGGTTGTGATTGTGAACGATTTTTAGAATTCTGGAATTTGGTGTTCAATCAGTATTTTCAGGATACTGAAGGTGTTCTACATCCACTTCCACGTACCGGCATTGACACCGGTATGGGACTTGAGCGCCTTGCAACTCTGGTACAGAATGTTGACAGTATCTATCAAACCGATGAATTAAAAGGGCTTGTTGATTATATTGTGAAAACACGGAATATTTCCTACCAGGGTGATGCACAGATAGCAGTCAATGTACTTGTAGAACATGCACGTGCACTTACCTTTGCAATATCGGATGGTGCTTATCCATCAAATGAAGGCAGAGGCTATGTATTGCGCCGTATCTTACGGCGAGCACTGCGCTATGGCCGCCAGATTGGTATTCATGAACCGTTTGTGTATACCATTGTTGACCCACTGGTTGCGGCCATGGGGAAACAATATCCGGAACTATCGGACACAAAAGAAAATGTTAAGGCTGTTATAAAAGGTGAAGAAGAGCGCTTTTTAGAAACAATTGAAAATGGCATGGACAGGCTGGAAGAGATTATCAAAACATTAACAAAAAAAGGCGAAACAACGATAAGCGGGAGTGATGTATTTGTACTCTATGACACTTTTGGTTTTCCGGTAGAGATGACTGAGGAGATAGCACGTGAAAATGGGCTTGGTATTGACCGGGAAGGTTTTGAACATAAAATGGAAGAACAGCGAAACCGTGGAAGGCAAAGCTGGAAAGGTACCGAAGGCAGGATTGATGGGGTTGTGGGTGAAATATTAAAGAAAGTTCAGAGCACACAGTTTGAAGGGTATGAAAAATATGATTCAGAATCAGAAATTATTGTGCTGTCAGATTTTGAAGGCCTGAAGACCCATTTGCGTGAGGGGCAGGAAGGAATACTGGTTGTCAAAAACACGCCATTTTATGGTGAGTCAGGCGGGCAGGTTGGGGATACTGGTTATATAATGAGTGATAGCGGAACATTCAGAGTTGTGGACACAAAAAAATCTGGTGACCTTATTGTACACATTGGGCAGGTGGAAAGAGGATTGTTTCAGGAGGGAGCTAAGGTACGGTTATCAATTGATGGTATTAGAAGAAATCTTACCCGTGCCAACCATACTGCAACACATCTTTTGCAGGCAGCATTGCGTCAGGTTTTGGGACAGCATGTAAAGCAGGCAGGTTCACTGGTAGATCCCCAGCATTTTAGATTTGATTTTTCCCATTTTAAAGCAATGACACCTGAAGAGATCCAACAGGTGGAGGCGATAGTTAATGAAAAAGTTTGGGCTGCATTGCCGGTGAATACTGCAAATATACCATTGCAGGAAGCCTTAAATCAGGGTGCGATGGCAGTATTTGATGAGAAATATTCTGATATTGTCAGGATGGTTTCTATCAGCGATTTTAGTAAGGAATTGTGTGGTGGGACGCATGTAGACAATACAGGTAAAATTGGTGTTTTCAGAATAATGCGTGAGTCCTCACCCGGTGCAGGCGTACGAAGAATTGAAGGCGCAACACTAAAGGGGGTATATGAGCGGCTGATTCATGAGCATTCGATAGTAAGAAGGATTATGGGGTTGCTGGAAGTAAATGAGTCAAATATTGAGAAAAAAATTGCTGAAATGCTTGAAAAAGTTTCCTATCTGGAAAAGGAACTGGAAAAGACTAAAGCTGCTGGTTTGAAGGATGTAGCCAGGGAGCTATATAGTAAAGCAGAGCTCATCAACAGCCTGAAATTTGTGAGTGCATCATTGCAAAATATGGATGCTGAAAGCTTGCGTACACTGGCTGATTATATACGGGAGCTTTCGGATTCCGTAGTAGTGTGTTTAGCTTCTTCAAAGGAAAATAAGGCATTTATTATTGCTGCAGCAACTAAAGGTGCTATTGATAAAGGTATTGATTGCGGTGCTATTATCAAAACTGTTTCCAAAGAGATTGGTGGCGGTGGTGGCGGTAGAAAAGATCTGGCACAGGCTGGTGGTAAATCACCTGAACATATTGCAAAAGCACTTGCAAAATGCAGGGAAATTGTATTGCATAGCAGTAAATAACATAAATGCAAAAATGTAATTAATTTCTTGAAATACCTACCAGCCGTGATATATAAATAGTTATATTTAAATTAATATATTCAGAGGGGTTATTATGGGTGAGCTTAAAACAATGGTTCAGTATTTTTATGATACCTGCGGCAGATTTCCTGAACGGCCTGCACAAAAATTCAATAGTAAGCTGTATGATGACAATAATGGAATGTTTACGTATGCAGAGTTAAAAGATCGTGTAGAGGATATAGCCTGTGCATTGATGAAAATAGGGTTCCCCTACAAAGGCAGAGCTGCAATTATGGCGCCAACAAGCTATATGTGGACACAGGTTGATATTGCCATTGCCTGTGCTGGTGGTGTCAGTGTAACAATTTATCCTACATTATCTGATTCTGAAGTCACATACATTATGAAGGATTCTAAGTCCACAGTGATATTTGTGGGCAATCAAGAGGAACTTGATCAGATAAAACGGATCGGGAAACAGTTGAAAGACCTTAAAACTGTTATTGTAATGGATATATCATTTACCGGTGATAACAAGAAGATCTATGGTATTAAGGATTTTATTGCCATGGGTAGAGAGTGGCGGAAAAATGCAGCAAATTATAAGAAGTACATCAAACGGAAAGATAGTATAAAATTGGATGATTGGTTCACTATACTGTATACTTCTGGAACAACCGGACAGGGAAAAGGTGCTATCATAACACACTGGACTGGTTCATCACGGTTAGAAGGCACGGTAGCATATTTCCAGAAATATAACTTTGATGTAAATGAGAATGATGTGACACTATGCTATCTACCACTATCGCATGTATTTGATCGCGGTTCCTGTCAATGGCTTGCCTTAACAAAAGGTGCTTTAATATGTTATGCTGATAAACCTGCAACCTTAATTGAAGACATGCAAAAATATAATCCTACATGGATTAACTGTGTTCCACGATTGTATGAAAAAATTTATATTACTATGCAGCAGGCAATGGCAGAAAGCACATTGAAGAAAAAGCTGTTTGACTGGGCAATTGGTGTAGGTTTGCAGGCGCTTGAATATCGCAAAGATGCTAATGGCTGCTACAACATGCATCCAGAGTTTGATTTGAAATCTAAATTGCCATTGGGTTTGAAAATAAAGTATTCAATAGCTGATAAACTTTTTGCCAAGGTGCGTGGTTTATTTGGAAACAGATTCCACCATTCATTTTCAGCAAGTGCAGCAATATCGCCTGATTTGCTGCGGTTCTATTATGCATTGGGTCTGGCTGTTGTTGAAGGGTATGGTTCAACGGAAAGCTTCAATGCAGCAGTGCTTAATCCAATTACTGCTTGCAAGCCAGGTTGTATGGGCAAAGAAGCCAATGGTAGTAAATGCCGGGTAGCTGCTGATGGTGAATTAGAACTTTCAGGTGCTGGTATATTTAAAGGTTATCTCAACAAACCAAAAGAAACTAAAGAGGCATTTACAAAAGATGGCTGGTTTAAAACGGGTGATGTAGTAGAGTTAACGCCTGATGGATATATTAAATTTGTTGAAAGGAAAAAAGGAATAATATGTACTTCAATTGGCAAAAACGTTGCACCTGCAAAAATTGAGAATCTCTTTTCAACCAGCAGCTGGGTGGAACAGATTTTCCTTGTAGGTGATGAAAAGCCATTTATTACAGCACTCATTGTGCCTAACTTTGCAAACTTTATGGCGTTATTCAAACGTGAATGTATTGCATATGATGAATCAAAATTGGTATATGAGAATATTGGCGGGATGCAGATATGTACAAAAGTTGGCGATGATTTCATTAATAATAAACGTTTGCAGGAACTGATAGACAATGATGTAAAAGAAGCAAACAAAAGACTGGAAAAATTTGAAGAAGTCAAACGCTACACCATACTGAACCAGCGGTTTACCGAATCAAATGGTATGATTACTCCAACGCAGAAAGCAAAGAAACGAGTGATTATCCAGGTCTATAAAGATGTTATAGAGAAGATGTACGAATAAAGTAAAAAAATAATTAATGCTCTTGCCGTTTTTGTATGGTAAGAACATAGTTCATTCATCAAATAAAAAAAGGCAGGTTTTGCAACCTGCCTTTTTTAGTGCTTAATACAAATATTAGATGTAATCACACCCTTCTAAAAGAATCTTTTCAGCTTCTTCCTTATAGGCATCCATTACATACGGTATACCAGAGATTTTTGCTGCTTCTTCAGTGAGGGCCATAAGGTCGCTTCGTGAAATAGTATCAATTCTGAAATTACGGCTACCAGCCATAAGCTGCTGTAATCCAACTTTTATTTTCTGGCTGAATGTGTAAAGACCTATTGCTCCAAGTGGGAAATTATCTACTTCTTTTCCGTATTTAGCCTTGAGTTCTTCGTAGCATACAAAGATTTCTTCTTTCGTTGCACCATGCTGAGCAACATTCTTTGGCAGGTTATTTTCTTTTAACCATTTTTCAATATTTTTCCCAACCATACCAGGAATCATCAGTGCGCGTCCCATACAAACTGCTTTGAAATATGGGGATCCCATTGCTAAGACTTTGAAGATGTGGTCTTCAGTTGAAAAACCACCAGCCATTGCTAAATCAGGAACCCACATGCCTTTTGCAGCCATTTTCTGAGCCATATCATACGCCATACACTGGAGATAGAATGTAGGAACGCCCCACTCTTCCATCATGCGCCATGGGCTCATACCAGTACCGCCACCAGCACCATCGATTGTTAAAAGGTCAATCTTTGCTTCAGATGCCCAGCGTAATGCAGCTGCTAATTCCTTTTGTGAGTAAGCACCTGTTTTTAATGTCACGCGCTTTGCACCCAATGCTCTCAGCCGTTCAACTTCCTGCAGGAAAGCATCTTTGCTTATGAATCCTAAACGTGAGTGGCGCTCAAATTCTTTAATTGCCCCATCCTTGAATGCTGCTTGAATAGCAGGGATAGTTGGGTCGGGAGTTACTATATAACCACGGTTTTTCAGTTCAATAGCTCTTTCAAGGCTACGTACTTTTATTTCACCGCCTATACATTTTGCTCCCTGTCCCCATTTTAATTCAACGGTTTCTACTCCAAGCTGTGAAAGGATGTATTCAGCAACACCTAAATTGGTATCTTCAACATTCATCTGTACCAGAATATCACCAGCTTCTGCTTTATACTTTTTGAATGTCTCTACACGGCGTATCATTTCAGGGGATTTTGTAACCTTACCATTTTTGTCTCTTTCAAGACCGGGATCAATCCCGCAAACATTTTCGCCACACACTATGGCTATGCCTGAGATTGCAGCCCCAACCGCAAAATGCTCCCAGTTAATGCGAGCAATGTCGGTTGAACCCAATGCACCGGTAAACATTGGCACTTCTAACTTAACCCTGTTTTTTGTGCCAAAATATGTTTCAGTGGATACCATGGGGAAACGTGCTGTTTCAGGGCCAGGATTAAGAAGACCCTTTGCTCCTGCAGCATACCCTTGAATATTGAGGTGAGAATAATCAACAGGATAATCTTTGTCAGCTCCTGCTGTTATTTCCCCAAATGGACCCGGGTACAGAAGCTCGCGTCCTCGCATGGTTGCCTGGAATACTTCGCAATTTCCAGTACAACCGTCCAGACAGCGAGAACAAATACCTGATTGTGGTGCAACATTCCGTGAGCGGTTAGCAGTGCGGGTTGCATCGTTTGAGTTTGGTCGTGATAAATTTCCCATATTCTTGCTCCTTAGAATAGTTTGTAGAATATATTAAAAAATATTATTTGAAAGGCACTGTTTTGGTATGAAAAAAACGTGATATAATGATTACATATTACTTTTGTGCTATTGATTGAAATTCTATGTAAAAGTCAAAATATTTAATATCCATGAAATATAATTTCCTAAAAATTTAACATATTTGTAACATGAAGCAAAGTATTTGGAAAGAATATTTTTAAATAATAATAAAATAAAATTTAATACTGATTTTTCCTTGCAATAATGGGGTATAAATAATATGGGAACTTCTAAATACTATTATTTTGGATGTTCCCTTGTGGGCACAATATATATATATGATAAAACCACTTTCTATTATATGAATAATTACGGAAGAAAGCAGTTTTTAGAGGTGCCAATAAAAATTAAAAAAGCGATAGTACCTTTTTAAAAAAATGAATAAATTGTATTGAAAATTCCAGGATTTTAAGTATTTTAATGAATAGTTAAATATCAATGTATGGAGCAATTATGTATACTATAATTCAGAACACCAAAATATCCACAAATGTGGGAAAGATAGTAATTGAAGCACCTTACATTGCACAGCATCGCAAGGCAGGTCAGTTTGTCATAATAATAGTCGATGAAGTGGGAGAGCGAATACCTCTTACTATTGCGGACGCAGATAAAGAAAAAGGCACCATTACCCTGTATTATCAGATTGTGGGGACTTCTACCCATAAACTATCGCTTAAAAAAGAAGGTGAGGAGCTTTACAATGTTGCCGGACCATTAGGGCATCCCACAGACATCCATAATTACGGGACAGCGGTGTGTGTGGGTGGAGGCATTGGCATTGCTGCGGTGAATCCAATTGCTGTGGCAATGAAAGAGGCGGGTAATTATTGCATAAACATTATTGGTGCACGGAATAAGGAATTATTAATACTGGAACAGGAGCTGAAAGTAAAAAGTGACCAAATAATTGTTACTACCGATGATGGGTCATATGGTATCAAAGGGTTTGTTACTGATGAATTAAAAAAGATTCTTGATTCAAGGAAAGTTGATATTGTGGTGGCAGTGGGTCCTGTACCCATGATGAAAGCGGTAAGTGAGCTTACACGCACCTATAATGTAAAAACGCTGGTTAGCCTGAATTCAATTATGGTGGATGGCACCGGCATGTGTGGTGGGTGCAGGGTAACAGTTGATGGCAAAAAGCAATTTACCTGTGTTGATGGACCCGAGTTTGATGCCCATTTAGTGGATTTTGATGAACTTATGAAGCGGCTTAACACCTATAAGGATCAGGAAAAAGAAAGCTTTGAAAAACACACATGTCAGCTGGAGAAATACCATGGCCGATAAAATTCCAAGACAAAAGATGCCTCAGCAGGATCCAGCCAAACGGATCCATAACTTTAATGAAGTTCCTTTGGGGTATGACGAAAATACAGCAGTGCTTGAAGCAAGCCGTTGCCTGCAGTGTAGGCGTCCTACCTGTGTGGAAGGGTGTCCTGTGAATATTAATATTCCGGGATTCATCAAAGCATTGAAAGAGGGGAATCCACTGGAGGCATTTGCTGTTATAAAGCAGACAAATTCGCTGCCGGCAGTATGTGGTAGGGTTTGTCCGCAGGAAGACCAGTGCGAAAAATTGTGTGTATTAGCCAAAAAAGGAGAGCCCGTTGCTATCGGTAATTTAGAACGATATGTTGCAGACTTTGAGCGTGAAAAAGAGCATTATGCATTTCAAAAGGTAAAAGCAGAAAAAGGGAAAAAAGTTGCAATCATT
The DNA here is from genome assembly GCA_040756435.1 of Spirochaetota bacterium. Taxonomy (NCBI): domain Bacteria; kingdom Pseudomonadati; phylum Spirochaetota; species Spirochaetota bacterium. The sequence goes on from JBFLZD010000001.1 coordinate 33,853, forward strand.
GGTTCAGGGCCGGCGGGGTTAACGGCTGCAGGAGATTTAGCCCGTATGGGGTACAGTGTTACGGTATTTGAGGCATTGCATAAGGCTGGTGGGGTGTTGGTATATGGGATTCCTGAGTTCAGGCTGCCAAAAGATATAGTACAATATGAGGTTGATGCTCTTAAAGCTATGGGTGTTACCATAGAACTGAGCAGAGTAATAGGCACTGCGGAAACCGTCAATGACTTGTTGTCATCAGGTTTTGATGCGGTATTTGTTGCAACAGGTGCTGGATTGCCGTTATTTCTGGATATACCAGGCGAAAATCTTCAGGGTGTGTACAGTGCCAATGAATATTTAACACGATCTAATTTGATGAAAGCGTATCGTTTCCCGGAGTATGATACGCCAATTGTTAAGGGTGATAGGGTTGCTGTTGTTGGTGGTGGGAATGTTGCTATGGACTCAGCACGCACGGCCCTGCGCCTGGGCAGCAAAGAAGTATATATTATATACCGTCGTTCCAAAAAAGAGATGCCTGCACGAATTGAAGAAGTTGAGCGCGCCGAAGAAGAAGGGATTATCTTTAAGCTTTTGACAAATCCGGTGCGGTTTATAGGTGATGAAAAAGGCAGGATTAAAGCGGTAGAATGTATTCAGATGGAATTAGGTGAACCTGATGCTTCCGGAAGGCGAAGCCCCATACCTGTTAAAGGGTCAGAGTTTATTATAGATATTGATGTGGCAATCATTGCAATTGGCAATGGTCCAAATCCCTTAATACCAAAAACTACACCGGGGTTGGATACAACGAAACGCGGCAATATCGTTGCTGATCCCCAAACTATGAAAACCAGCAAACGCGGAGTGTTTGCTGGTGGTGATATTGTAACTGGGGCTGCAACCGTTATTCAGGCAATGGGAGCAGGAAAAAAAGCGGCAAAAGCTATTGATGAATATCTTTCAACTGGTGTGTGGTAGAAACCAGAATCTTTTCTTGTTCCTTTGTTGGTATACGTTTTTTATTTTTATACATGATTGCATTGGCAATGGAATTCCAGTTATTCTGGAACATGTAACGAGGAAGTTCCAGTGTATTGCATGTAAGGGGCAATGAAACAGAGCCCCACGTAATGGTGAATGCATACGTATAACCAGCCCGTGTCAGGGCCTGTTTTCCAATATCTGTTACAACACCAAAGGGGTACACAAAGGTATCAACGGTAATGCCTAATTTTTCTTCCAGCATCTTTTTTGATTCAAATACTTCTAAGGTAAAGTAGCGATAGTTTTTAGTATAGAGTTCATCATTGATAAACAAATGAAAGTAACCATGAGAAGCTATTGCACATCCTTCCCTGGTTAATTGCTGTAATTCTTCCCAGGTTAAAACGTAAGGCTTTTTCCCAATTATAAATGTATTAATGCCAAGTAGTGGCTTGATGCCTAAAGGCTTTAATACTGAATAGTATGCATCAAGAACCGTCCGGTGGCCATCATCGATGGTAATAAGGATATTTTTATCACCACTGACTTTTCCGGATTTTATATCAGCAAATGATATAAAAGAAAATCCATGAGAACGCAAATCAAGAAGTTGTTTTTGAAATTCTTGTAGTGATATGTCGTATTTAATTTTTTTCCCCATAAAGGTATGATAAACAAGTACGTATACCTTATTGCTGGCATAAAGTGGTGAAAGTGATAAGAAAAATAATACGGTAATGAAAATAAATCTCATAAGTCTTCCTTTAAAAATTGTGTGATATCCGTTATTTTTGTCATTTCTCATCATACATTATTGGGATGAGAAATGCCGTATAATCAATTGAAAAATTTTTTTACACCTTCTCAATGTCCACGGCGTGATTATTTATAATAATTTCATTGTGCTAAGAACAAAGAGATTTTGATTTATTAACAGTATCTATCGGTACAAATAAATATAACTATAAAAGAAATATCAAACCAGAACTGTCAACATAAAAGTTTATAATTATGCAATTATTGTAAAGCATAGTGAAGCAATTGAATTGTGATTGACGGTAAATAATTATCTGTTAACATATTATAAAATACTATATAAATGGGGGTTAGCCATGAAAATTAGTTGTATTGAATTATACCATGTTTCCATACCTCTGCGCTATACATTTTGGCCAACGTGGATACCCGGGTATCCACAGACACATAACCGATTTACATTGATAAAGCTTATAACTGATGATGGCATAGAAGGGTATTCAGCCGGCTCGGCAATGGGTAAAGAGCGCGAAGGGTTGGGGGATCTTTTAGCCGGGTATATCATGGGAACTGATCCAAATGATATTGACCGTGTTCAGAGCCTTTTAAAACAGGCAGGGTATTTGGGGTGGAGGAATTTCTGGATAGAGCCGGCATTCTGGGACATTATAGGCAAAAGTAAAGGCAAGCCTGTCTATGAACTGTTGGGTGGCAATGCACGCCCTATTGAGGTATACTGTTCAACCGGTGAAATGCATGATCCGCAAAGACGTGTTGATGAAATCTTAACATTAACTGAGCGTGGATTTAAAACATTTAAACTGAGGGTAAAAAATAAAGAACTTAAAGACGACATACGCCATATTGAAATAATATCAAAAGGTGTTGGCAATAAAGTAAAACTGGGAGTGGATGCCAACCAGGGGTGGCCAGTTTCAATAATTGACAGGGTTCCAGAATGGGATTTGAAACGTGCAAAAGAGTTTGTAAGAGCATGTGAGGCCAATAACATTGTGTGGCTTGAGGAACCACTTGATTCCCGTGATTATGATGGGAATGCAGCGTTAAAGCGTTTTGCTAAAAAAGTAAAAATTTCAGGTGCAGAACTCAACTACGGATGGGATGAAATTAAGATAATGTTTGAAAAGGACTGTTTCCATATATATCAGCCCGATGCAACGTTTGCCGGTGGCATTGCACAGGTAAAAAAAGTTATTGATACATGCCATGAGAAAAAGCGTGAATTTTCACCACATACATGGACCAACGGCATTGGATTTTATATTGGCTGGAATATGGTTCTTGCTGATACTAAAAACAAACTGCCATTGGAATATCCGCTTGAAGAGCCTTCATGGGTACCTGAATACAGGGATGGCATCATTGAGCCAATTATTCCGGATAAAAATGCGATGTTGCAGCCATTTACACGCCCGGGACTTGGTTTTGAGATTGACAAAAAATTGCTGTCAAAATATGGAAAGCGGTATTTCCGGATGACTGAGTTTGGTTTAAAGATTAAGGTGATACGTGAAAAAGGTTTGAAAGAAGCTCTGGCACTCAAAAAACGCAAGGAAGGACAATAAATGCAAAAACAATTGTCTATTGGTAGTGAAGGATTAAACTACAATGTTTGGGTAAAACAAATAATTGATGGTATTGAAGGGCGTTGCATAAATATATGAAGCGAATACGTATTGTCGATTGTTTACGAAGTAATGTCCCTGTTAATGACTGCACCGTAGCCGGATGGGTGCGAACAAAACGGGAATCCAAAGAAAATATCTTTATTGAAATTAATGATGGCTCCTGCTTATCAAACCTGCAGGTGGTGGTGGGTGTGGGCGATAGTTATTTTGATACAGCCCAAAGGTTGCATACGGGTGCAAGTGTGTATATACAGGGCAATCTGGTGCCATCCCCTGCTAAAGGACAGAAGTGGGAACTAAAGCCCACTGTTATTACTGTGTTTGGCGATGCTGATCCTGAAAGCTATCCCTTGCAGAAAAAACGGCATTCATTTGAATTTTTACGCGAGATTGCACACCTGCGTCCACGAACTAATACCATGGGTGCCATTATGCGGATCCGCAATCAGGTATCGTATGCCATTCATACCTTCTTTCAGCAAAAAGGATTTTTGTATGTCCATACGCCCATTATAACTACCAGTGATTGTGAGGGTGCTGGTGAGATGTTTCAGGTAACCACGCTTGATTTGCATAATCTGCCGGTGGTTAACGGGTCAATTGATTATGCTCAGGATTTTTTTGGTGCAAAGGCAGCATTAACAGTCAGTGGCCAGCTTGAAGGGGAACTGTTGGCCATGGCCTTAGGGGATATTTATACATTTGGCCCCACATTCAGGGCCGAAAATTCCAATACCACACGCCACCTTTCCGAGTTCTGGATGGTTGAGCCCGAGATGGCGTTTGCAACGCTTGAAGATGATTGTTCCTTGGCAGAAGAATTTTTGCGATTTGTTTTTAAGTGGGTGCTTGAAAAGTGCCAGGAAGATATGCAGTTTTTTAATGAGCGAATAAAGCCGGGGATCATCCAGAATTTAGAATTAATTGTTAACAGTTCTTTTGAGATAGTTCCCTATACCGAAGCCATTGAAAAATTGCAGCAATCCAGAGAATCATTTGAATTTCCCGTACACTGGGGGATGGACCTGCAAACCGAGCATGAACGCTGGTTAACTGAAAAATATTTCAAAAAACCAATAATAGTTATACATTATCCAAAAGCAATAAAAGCTTTTTATATGAAGCTTAATGACGATAATAACACTGTAAGGGCAATGGATGTATTGGTACCGGGTGTTGGCGAGATTATTGGCGGAAGTGAGCGTGAGGACCGATACGATGTGTTGATTGCACGTATGAAAGAAATGGGATTAAACCCTGATGACTACTGGTGGTATTTAGATATACGGAAATTTGGCTCAGCACCACATGCTGGGTTTGGTCTGGGATTTGAGCGCGCAATTCAGTTTATTACCGGTATGCAGAATATACGTGATGTTATACCATTCCCCCGAACACCGGGAAATGCACGATTTTAGCAGGTGGATAGTATATGAAAATAGCAATTGGCAATGATCATGCAGGTGTTGAACTGAAGCAATATATCATACAGCATTTTAATGAGCATGATTTTATTAATGTTGGTACTGATGTCACACAATCATGCGATTATCCTGATTATGTAAAATTAGTTGCTGAATTGGTACAAAAAGGTGAGGCAGATTGTGGCATAGCAATATGCGGTACAGGCATAGGTGCATCAATTGTTGCTAATAAACATAAGGGTATTCGTGCTGCACTGTGTACCAATGAGTTTATGGCTACCATGGCACGAAGGCACAATGATGCAAATGTTCTGGTGCTGGGTGCACGGGTTGTTGGAATGGATTTAGCTATTCACATAACAGCAGCATTTTTGGAAGGGATGTTTGAAGGTGGCCGCCATCAGCGCAGGTTAGATAAAATTACACAGATAGAAAAAATACAATGAAAAAGTTCAATATAAAAAACTATTATGCTGTCATCGGTATTGTTTTTCTATCAGTGTTGTGCATTGCATTGACGTATGATAGCACCTACCATGTTATGTTTACATCTGAAGGCCTGGACCTGTTTAATGCAAAAAAAATTAAACTACAAGGAAATCAATCTGGATTTTCTATAGCAAAAATAAATTATAAAGATTCCGTAAATCCACTTGTTACCGATTTATTGATTACCTTTGATAAGGATTTTCCCACAATGGTCAAGGATGATACTGGCCATTATGCAATACGCTATGCGCAGTACACATATTCAAAAGAAGATATAGAAAACGAAGGGTGTGCATATTTTTTCCATAAAGATCACCGTGTTGAAATACAAACTGCAAAGAATAATTGGCTAACTAACTGCACTGATTTAGGATCGTTCACCTTGGAGGCAAAACTGAAGCTTACGAAATACAGTCCTCAGGCGGTAGTGCTTTCGCGTATTGGTTATTCAGGTGGCAAACAGGGTTTTGAGATTCTGTGTGTAAATGATAAGCTTGCAGTGCGGTTTTATAAGATGTTTTATAAAAAGGATAATGTGCCGGTTGATGTTTTCTGTCACCGCTCACCGTCTCTTGCATTAAACACCTGGTACCATATTGCGGTTAGTTTTGATAGAATATCGGGAAAATTAGAAACCATGATCAATGGGGATGTTGTAGAAACTATTTTCTGTACAGAAAGTGGAGAGCCGTTTGTTGATGTTATGGTGCCACGGTTTATATGTCAGGACATACCGATTGCTGTGGTGGGCAAGCATTTTTATGGATTCTTAGATAAAGTAAGGATTGCCCAACGATATATTCAGGATTTAGAAAAAGAAACTGAAATAGCAAAGACACAATTCAAGGCAATAACCTATAATCAGAGAGACACTATAAACCGTGAGGGTATCATCACAAGCCCCGTATATACATTCCCGGACTATGGGACCATGGTGACGCTTTTTCAATGGGATGAAAAGTTACCTCCATCAACGTTTATATGGATGGAATTCAGAATCAGTGATGCATTTTTCAAAGCAGATGATGAAACGCCTCAATGGTTTAGAATAACAAATAAGCAAAAAAATATATATCTGCACAGAGTTGGCAATGAATATCTCAGAGGGAAATTTTACCAATGGCGGGCACATTTAATAGCTTCGCCTGATGGATACAGTGCTCCGGTTATCTACAATATTGGATTACAGTATGCATTGGATACAGCTCCACAACCACCGATTTTTGTTACCGTCGATTTGGTTGGGAACAATATGATCACACTGAAGTGGAAGAAGAACGTTGAGTATGACATACTGGGATATAATATTTACTATGGAGTAAAAAGCAAACAATACGATGGCATCATACGAACTGTTAACGGCAAACGTATTTCCAATGAACTATCGGATACAAATGGATATATTACAGTAACACTAACAAATGATGTCATTGAAGAAAACCGTGCCAATGATACAAAAAACTTTTTAACCTTTCCAATATTAAAGAATAATGTTCTGTATTTTTTTGCAGTGACTGCCTATGATTCATATAAACCTGATACCATGTTTAATCACGAATCAAAACATTCAAAAGAAGTAAGCGCCCGCCCTGATCCCGGATCAGATATTAAGTAGAACGAAACTTCAATTATACTTGCAATTGTTATTTGTATATCCTATTATGAAATAAAATTATCATTAACCATAAAAAGGTAATTATATGAAAGTATTTACTATCAGTGAACTTATTGGGACTATGAAGCAATTCCCTCTTCTGCAAAAGGTATCGCCTGTTGAGGTGGTAAAGTCTTTGACATTTTTTAAAGATGTCCCTGAAGAGGTTTTACAGGAGATAGTTGATGGTATATTCATACATCAGTATGCAAAAGATGAAATTATAAGCAGACACGGGCGATACAATGAGTGGTTATATGTTGTGCTTAGGGGTGAAATTTCAGTATTTATTATTACACCTGATTATACCAAATTGGAGCTATATGCATTAGGGCCTGAAGACTTTTTTGGTGAGGACATTGTAATCCGCAATGAGCCACGAGAAAGCACGGCAATAGCATTTACTGAATGTATCTTACTTGCAATTGGGAAGCAGGAATTGACAAAAATTATTGCATCTTCACCTGCAACCTATGAAAAACTCAATAATGCGTTTCTGCAGCGAAAAATGCGTAACAATCTTCGTTCCATACCAATATTCACACATCTGCGCGAAGAGGTTTTCAATGAAATACTGGATGTTGTCAGATTGGTTCATGTAAAAAAAGGTGATGTGATTTTTAAACAGGGTGATGTTGGTGATGCATTATTTTTAATCCGAAAAGGTGATGTGAGTGTCTACAGGGCAATGAATAAAAATGAAGAACTCATATCCTTGCTTGCCGAGGGAAACTTTTTTGGTGAAATGGCCCTGGTACTGGGTGAGCCACGGAATGCTACTGTTATAGCTAATGATGATTGTGAATTGCTTAAGATTGATAAAAATGATTTTGATTCCATAATAGCACGTTATGTTGATGTCTATAATACCATTCAGGCTGTTGCACTTGAGCGGGTGACAGGGCATGAACTTTTTGACAGCAATGAAGCATTTATATCAAAAAAGCTTATAGAATTAAATAGGGCTGTAAATAAACATATTGATGTTATTGCACAGTGTACCTTTGAAACGCCAAAAGGAAGTGCCCTGCTTGCAACGTTGCCTGGGTCTCGTTACCCTTATGTCTATCCGCGCGATAGTGCCTGTGCAACTCGAATGTTATATCGCATTGCAATGAGCCGTTTGCGTTCAAAAGACATTGCTTTTAGACTTCTTGCCGGCATTGCTAAATTTATTTACAATTGCCAGCGTGACGATGGGTACTGGGGACAGCGGTATGGGCTTGATGCAGCTGATAAAAGTATTTATAAGCAGGAAGACAATGTGGCGCATGGTGTGTCCATTTTGTGTAGATATCTGCTTGCAGCCAAAAGCAGGGGGCATATTCCTCATGACAGTGAAGCATATATAGAGTCAATATATAAAGGTGCAATGTTTGCGGTTAAACGCTACTATCGTAATGAAATACATTTGTTTTATTCCACAACATCCATCCATGAATCAGCAATAGAAGAAGGATATTCAATATGGGTTAATTATGCATATTACTGTATGCTGCTTTTAATTGAGCAGGTGGCAAAGGAATTTAACTGTGAAACTAAATTTGGAAAAGCTTTTTTACTGAAAGAGGGATTTGGGACCATTGTTAAAAATGTATTTACCATTGGGGACAGACTTATACGGCGGCTGAAACCTGATGGTGAGGCGGATTTGCGCCCTGATATAACATTGATGAGTCCGTTTTTCTTTGGTACCGGGATAGTGCCGGATATTTTTATACCAGATGAGATTTTTATTAACACGATGAAATTTGTAGAGGATACTCTTTGGGACCCTGATCTGGGGATGCTACAGCGATACTTGCCATTTATTGAAGATCCCAATACGCATGTACATGCTGGTAATGGACCATGGGTACAGTATACTGCAATGCTGGCACAGTATTATTATTTTACAGGTAACATTGAAAAAGGTGATACAATTATGGATATTATAGATAGCTATAGCACGGATGGCTATTTGTGTGAACATTTAACCACACCAGACAGGTTTCATGAATTTATGACATTAGAATGGTTACCGGGAAGTGATGTGAATAAAGAATTTGCACCTGATATTATGGTTGACGGAATCACCTATGATTTAATTGTTGAGGAACTTAATCATATGAAAAATTCTTATGATCAGATAAAAAGAAAAATTGAAACGGGATCTTTGCGCTATCTTACTTTTGCAATCCCGCTCATGTGGTCACATGCTGAATATGCAATGGCCCTATTGTTAAAAACATGGCGGCAATTACAGGATACGGGAGTTAAGCAACACATTTTATGAAGACGTATACCGTAACATTAGAAATTCCTCCACGAGTAGCAAAAGAAATTAAGGCTATATATACAACATTAACCAACAATGGGTATGAATGTTATTTAATTGGTGGATCCGTGCGTGACCTTATTTTAGGAATACCTGTGTATGATTATGATTTTGCAACTAATGCATATCCAGAAGAAGTAATGAAGCTTTTTAAAAAAGTTGTGCCAACAGGGATAAAGCATGGAACGGTGACAGTTCTTATGCATTATTCTCAGTATGAGATAACTACATACAGGGCTGATGGCAAATACACTGATGGAAGACATCCTGATACAGTTGTTTTTTCACAAACTCTTAAGGAGGATGTTGAACGCCGTGATTTTACCATAAATGGCCTTGCCTATGATGTTAACACCAGCCAGGTCATTGATTATGTAGGAGGCATGCGTGATATTGAAAAAAAGATTATCCGCACCATAGGCGATCCCCTTCAGCGATTCAGTGAGGATGGGTTGCGCCCATTCAGGGCATGCAGGTTAGCTGCAAAGCTTCATTTCAGCATTTATAAGGAAACACTGGAAGCTATTCCACAAGTACTGGATATAGCAAAAAAGATATCTGTAGAGCGGGTACGCGATGAAATAAAGAAAATGCTTGAAGCCGATAAACCATCTGAAGGTTTTGAATATTTACGAGTTACAGGGTTGCTTGATCTCTGCATGCCTGAGCTGTCGCAAGGTTTTGGTATGGAACAGAATAAATACCACATGTACGATATTTATTATCACAGCATCTATTCATGTGATGCTGCTCCTAAGGAAAAACCATTAGTCCGACTTGCAGCATTGTTGCATGATATTGGAAAAATACCTACACGGCGTGAAGGGAGTGATGGTGATTATACTTTTTACAATCACGAGGTGATAAGTTCCAAAATTGCACGCAAGATCATGCGCAGGCTTAAATTTTCCAATGATGAAATAGAGTATGTAACCAATCTTATTGTAAACCATATGTTTCATTATACCAACGACTGGACAGATGGAGCAGTGCGCCGATTTATACGAAAAGTTGGATTAGATAATCTTGATGATCTATTTATATTGCGCCTTGCTGATAGATGTGGCAATGGAATGAGAGATGGATTGCCAGAACCTATAAAAAAGCTTAAAAGGCACATCCAAAAGGTTATTGAAAAAGATAATGCATTTACTGTTAAGGATCTGGATATAGATGGATATATATTGATGGAACATCTTAATTTGAAACCCGGGCCTGTGATTGGCAAAATCCTTAATGAGTTACTGGAACGGGTCCTTGACAACCCTGAATTGAATAAACAGGAAACACTTTTGCAAATGGCACACGAATTGTATGCTGCCATGGCTCGTGATAACACAGCCACTCACCATGACAGCACACATCATCATACTGTTTAAGAAAAGTAGTTAGGCAATATTGATTTTAGTTTTTTCTTTTGTTTACTGCTTTGCTTTTTGGGATCAGTTATAACTGCATATTTTATTGCTTCCTTGCACCCACAATCCCTTTCTTTAGTAAGCAATGGTATTAATTCTTTTATAAGGGCTTTGGCATTTGAGGCATTTTTATTAAGATTATTGACAACCATATCAACGGTTACATGCTCCTCATCCTCCTTCCAGCAATCATAGTCGGTACTCATGCAGATGACTGCGTAACACATCTCTGCTTCACGGGCAAGCTTGGCTTCGGGTAACGTACTCATGTTGATTACACCCGCCTGCCATGAACGGTAGAGGTGACTTTCAGCACGGGTGGAAAATGCAGGCCCTTCCATGCATATCAGCGTTTCATTGGTATGCATGGGTATATTAAGTTTTTGAGCTGCAACAAGTATTAATTCATGAAGTCTGCTGCAGAATGGGTCAGCAAAGGCAATATGGGCAGCTATCCCATCACCAAAAAAGGTTGAAATGCGTGATTTTGTGCGATCAATAATCTGGTTGGGTATTACAAAATCTAGTGGCTTAATGCGCTCTTTCAAGCTACCCACAGCGGAAAATGCCACTATCTGACCTGCACCCAGCATTTTGAGTGATGCAATGTTTGCACGATAGTTAATTTCATGAGGCAGGATAAAATGACCACGACCATGGCGAGGTAAAAATCCGGCTTTAACTCCACCAACTTCTGCAATGGTAATAACATCTGAAGGCATGCCCCAGGGTGTTTTTACTTTTACTTCATCCAATATAGTAACACCTTCAATCTGATACAGACCCGAGCCTCCAATGATGCCAACATCAATTTTTGGTTTCATAAATTTTCTCCCTTAAAAAAAAGTATTTATCATCAGTGCTATTTCTCATCAAGCGGTTGCGTAGTATATCACTGTATAGATGCCCACCAACGCTACAGTGTATCCCTCATCCTTTCCGGTATTACCGGTGTGATGCTATTGTATACAACAATGATTTGATTTCTTTTATGTCAAATGGCTTTTTAATGTAACCAAAAGCTTGTTCTTTGTCAACTATCTCTTTAATCTGATCTTCATAAAAAATACCGGTTATAAATACAACTTTCTGGTTGGGATTTTCGTCTTCTATCATTTTGTATGCATCAATGCCGGAAAGTACAGGCATGGATACATCCATAAATACAATATCATACTGATTTTCTTTGCACAGGGAATATCCCTCATAACCATTGGTTGCAAAGGTAATAGCGGATATGCCTAATGATTGGAGAAGCGTTTTAAAAAGATCACGGATTGCATCGTCATCATCAACTATTAACACGGTAAGCTTGCTTAAATCTTTTGGTTGTGATGAAGCCTGCAACTCCTTTGGTAGATATGCGGTTTTATATATGGGAAGTTCTATAATAAATTCAGTTTCTTTGTCGGGGATGCTATGAAACCAAATCTTCCCGTTATGCTGTTCAATAATATTTTTGGATATGGATAATCCCATTCCTGTGCCAACTATGTTATGAGCTCCGGTTTTGGTGGTAAAAAAAGGATTAAAAATTTCATCCTGAATTTTGGGGTCAATTCCTGTACCGGTATCATGAATAGTGATAATTGCATTCCCATTTGATTCATCGATAGTAATGGTGATAGTTCCCTGGCCCTTAGGCCGTATAGCATGTACTGCATTAAGCAGTATGTTCAAAAATACCTGCTGTATAAGGCCAGCATCTACATAGCACACTGGATTTTTTACAAATTTTTTTATTAGAGTGATGTTGTCCTTTATTAATATTTTTTCCTGTATACGTACAATATCATTAATGAGATCCGCTATTTTATGGCGTTCTTTATTAGTAATGTCCTTGCGGGTAAGCATTGATAGGTTTTTCAGGATGGCATGTCCTTGTTCGGTCATTTTTTCAATAACCTTAAAGGCTTTTGTATTGGCTTCAATATCGTCAGGGTTATTCAGAGTGTACTGGACATAGCCTTGAATGCTTGTGAGAATATTGTTGAATTCGTGGGTGATGCCTGATGCCATTTCTCCAATAGCAGACAATCGCTCTGACTGCAGTATCTTATCCCACAGCTGGCGTGTTTGGGTTATATCATGCCAGTAAATCTGATGATATAAGGAACTATCGCCCACAAAACTTAAAATGCGAAGCTCAAGTATCAGGGGTTTGCCGGTAACAGTAAAGGCTTTAACATTAATAGTTGTGGCATTGTCAATGGGTTTTTGCAGCAGTTCAGAAAGCACAGCCCAGTCATCGTGATGTATGAGTGATTGAAGGTTAACATCTGTGATGAGAGTTTCCTGGGGGAAATTGAATAATTTAAAAAATTGCGGGTTTGCATATAAAAGCATATCCGCTTTAGAAAGTGACAGTCCATCAGGAAGATTTTCCACCAGAGTACGATACCGTAGCTCAGATGAAATGAGCATGTCCTCAGCCTTACGTTGAGTGGTGATATTAATACCAATAAGCAGGTAAAATTCCAGATCACCATACAGCTTAATTTTTTCACCTGTTACAAGCAGGGTGGTGTCAGTATTATTCATTCTGAATGTTATTTCTGATTCACGCTGTTCAATATTGCGGTTTATTAATGAAAACAGATGTTCTATTTTCTCCGGTTGTATGGTTAATTCTTGAATTTTTTTTCCGTATAATAGTTTTTTAATGTTATTGTTTCGGGTAAAGTATTGTCTGTGTGCCCTGAAGTATATGATTGTCCCCTGTAATGTGGTTATACACACTACCGATGGATGGAGTTTTACCAGAGCATTATATAAAATATTTTGCGACAATAACTTGTAAATGTTACGTGAAATAAGATTTTCAGTAGTATAGATTAAAGCATTCAGCGATGCCGTTGGATTTGACTGCAATGAATGAGTTTCTAATTTTATAAAGTGAGGACGTTCAGTAAGCTCCAGTATGCCAATAATTCCTGCAATACTGAACCGCTTTTTGAATCGGGTAGTTATGGGAAAATCGGTAGCAAACAGTAAAAGCGGGGTATATGTTGATTGAAGCATTTTTTGTAACATATCAGTTACTGGTGTAATGGTATGCATGCTCAAGGGTAGTATTAAAAGGGAATGTGTATCGGGCAAAGGGTCATCAGTAGCTATAATAGAAAATCCAATATGATTGCGTGAAAGATAGCGCACAATCCGCTGATGCAATGGTGATTCGGTACCAAGTAGCAAGATGTTACTGATGCCATACTTATGTAAAAATTGTTTAAACATACTGTATCCTGTATACAGGGTATAATTAAATGATTATATGCATATTCATCAACGCTTTTTTCGTAAATTAAAATAAACTGTGTAAATTATGTTGACAGATTGTAATGGTAAATAAGGGATAATAAAAAATTCAATTTTGGAGGATCTATGATTCATAATAATGTTACAACTGATTTTGTAAGCAAGGAATACACTCCTGTTATTGATGTTTCAACCTATGTGCATCCACTTGCAGCCGTTATTGGGAATGTGATACTTGGGAAAAATGTTATGGTAGCGCCATTTGCTTCTGTGCGGGGGGATGAAGGACAGCCCATTTATGTTGGTGATGATTCAAATGTTCAGGATGGCGTTATCATCCATGCACTTGAAACAGAACACCACGGTCATCCGGTAGAAAAAAATCTGGTGGAAGTGAGTGGTAAAAAATATGCTGTGTATGTTGGTAATCGTGTGTCGCTGGCTCATCAGGTGCAAATTCACGGCCCGGCATATATAGGCGATAGTTCCTTTATAGGGATGCAAAGTTTGGTATTCAGGGCAAAGGTTGGCAAAAGTTGTGTGGTGGAACCAAAATCGCTGGTTATGGGAGTGACCATACCTGACGGAAGATATGTACCTGCAGGGTCAGTTATTAAGACACAAAATGATGCTGATAATCTTCCTGTTATAGATGACAGCTATCCTTTCAAGAATTTGAATGATGGTGTGATCCATGTGAACGTAGCACTTGCTGCAGGGTATAAGACAAAGAAGATATAGATAGTAAAAAACCCCCTCTTTTTTTAGAGGGGGTTTTTTTAAGATTATTCTTTCTGTTCCTGTTCCAGCTTTTCTAATGATTTTTGTAATTGCTGTAACTGTTCTAAAGCCTTCTGCTGTTCTGATGAAAGCTTTTCGGTTTCTTCCAGCATCTGCTGCCCCATATGTCCTGCAAATCTGTATGCTTTAAATGAACCATAGAGTGATAGAACATACAATATAGCAAGGATTCCGATGACTATCTTTGCAACATTTTCTTTAGCACTTAAAGCATTAACAAGGGCAATAAAGGTAAGATACAGGCCATACAGTGCAATTATTGCTGATACAACAAGCCCTAAATAAAAGCTTACGCTCGTTAAAAATGAAAACAATGCCTGAACTGGACCAAGAACCATTAATGCAGCCACCACGCGGGCATTTGCTTCAAAGGCAGTGTTGCCGCCACATATAGCTGAAATAATGAGCAAAATAACGCCACCAATAAAAAGGCCAATAATTGCAAAAAGAATAGATCCAATTAATGCCATAGCCGGACCAGTACCAAACATGGTAAATGCAGAAAGGTTGAGCAATGAAAAAATAAAGTAGATAACGCCTGAAATTACCCCGTACAAAACTGCTTTGATAATTGGTTCAACAAGTCCACCTTCTTTAGCCATTGATGAAAAATAATCCTTTGGGCTTAAAAGTGTTGCTTTGGACTCATCAAAAAATTTTGTAAAATCAAAACTACCTGCCATACTTTCCTCCTTTTTTGAACAAAATTAAAAAAATTTTAGTGGGGGGTTACATATTAATTATATGTAAACAACTAAAAAATACAACATATAAAAATATAAGTCAAACATAAAATTATTTTATAATTGGTAAAAATATTCCTAAACTACTTTTTTGTGATTAAGTGATTATACTCTTATCAATGAAAGCTGGTGTGTCTAGAATATATTTTACTTGATAAAATCTATTGTATAGAATAAGGGAACTTCTAAGAACTGTTTTTTCGGATGTTCCCTTGTGGGCACAATATAGAGGATAAAACCGCTTTCTATTATATGAATAATTTCGGAAGAGAGCAGTTTTTTAGATGTGCCTATAAATGATATTGGATTGCCTTTAACAAGATATATTGTTGCTATGCACAAACGTACACATGGCATAAAAAATTAAAAAAAACAACTTCAGGAGATAGTATCTATGAATGTGATGAGGAATGTACTTGCAAATTATAGCAATGCTTCGTTTATTATGCAGCAGCGTGCTAAAACTCTTTCCTATTTTCTAACAGTGTGCATTGTACTGGTATTATTTTTTCTTGGTGCACAAAATATAATGGCGACACGTCCACTGTTTTCCTTTATTAATGCAGTTTTGTGTGCCATCCTTATTTTTTTAACCATCGCTACTATGCTATTGCGGGCAGGTAATTATTCATGGGCAGCAAATATTTCGGTGATTGGTTCAGTAATAGTATTGGGACTTCTGGTAAATTTTGGTACCATGGCACATAATGAGGGAATTATTCTTACCAACTATCAATTTTTAATTTTTATTATCTTCAGTGCATTGTTTTGTTCGCGCCGTATGGTTATAACAGTAGCTATCGTGTCGCTTGTGTTTGCTATTATTTCATTGATACGTACTGACCTGATTTCAGGTAAGGTAAAAACAGTTGCTATTGTTGATTTTACCTTTGAATTGATAATAATTACCGCTATAAGCTATCTGCTGTTAAGGCTCATGGATACAACAATCCAAAAACTACACGAAGAGTTTGAAAATAGGGATCAATTGATGCGTATCAAAGACCTGCTGGAAGCAGTAAAGGATATTTCGCAAAAGCTGGCAGTGGCTTCCCATGAACTGTCGGACACTTCCAAAAATTTTTCAATAAATGCACAAAACCAGGCAGCTCTTGCTGAAGAGATAACGGCAACCATTGAAGAAATTTCGGCTGGTGTTGAAAATGTGTCAAACAGTGCAAATTATCAGTATGATAGCATCAATTCATTCACACGGCGCACAGAGGAACTTTCGGCACTTGTTTCACGGATGGAACAAAAAATTAATAATGCAATCCAGCTTACCGCTTCAATAGAATCCCATGCCCGTTTGGGTGCTGAATTACTGAACGTAATGGATACAAGTATTACTAACATTCATAACAGTTCAGGAGAGATGACAAATATAGTAAAAATAATAAAGGATATCTCAGATCAGATAAATCTATTATCTTTAAATGCTGCTATTGAAGCAGCACGTGCTGGCGATGCAGGCAGGGGTTTTGCTGTAGTGGCAGATGAAATATCAAAGTTAGCAGACAGAACACAGGTGAGTGTAAAGGAGATTGAGTCATTAATTAGTGCCAATGACAAAGAAATACAGAAAGGTATGACAAGTGTGCAGCAAACAGTAGATACTATAAGTGGTATTATCAAAGGGGTTAATGAAATAAATACTATGGTGCAGGTGCTGGCTGATTATATGAAGCAACAATTGGAGGTAAATTCAATAGTAGCCAAAGAGTCAGGCCTGGTAAAGGTGAGGTCTGAGGAAATACGCAATGGTGCCGAAGAACAAAAAAATGCTTCGGGCGAAATTGTGAAATCAGTTGCCGGCATTAATGAACTGACTCAGGCAAATGCATCCGGAGCACTGAAAATTACCGAAAGTGCTGATACGGTACTTTCCATGAGTGATGTTCTAAAACAACGTGTTGAAGCGCTGGAGATAGTATAGGTATAATGCACTCATTTATACTGATAAGCAATAATACCGCACAACAGAGTGAGCTTGCAAAACATTCTGTCACTGCAGAATGCACATCAGAAGACTTCAGTGTCAAAGTATTACAAGAAAATCGTGGTACTGTCTGTATTCTTGATTTTAACAGCAGTGATATAGCTATGCAGTATGAATCGCTTATAAGAGATATTGTCACTGCCAATCTCCCCTGTATTGGCATCTGTTCTGAAACTCAATCTTTAAAAAAAACACTTATACGCTATGGAATATCTGCGGTGTTTAGGCCATCACAGTATCACTATATTCCATTGTTTTTTAAAAACTACACCCCTTCTGTTACAGGAACTATCGCCATAATTGATAGTAATGTATACAATACATATGGCTTATCAACAGCTATACAGGCATTTGGTTATCAGGCTATTGTAGTGAACTCACTTGATGCATGGTGTGATATTCATGATATGATGGACATAGTGTGCATTAATTGTTCGCAGGTTAGCACTCATGAGATTGCTACAAAGTATGTAGCCGGGAAGCTTCCAAAAAAAAATGCACTGGTATTGTACAAAAGTGAAGAAAGTGATATTTTCATTCATGACATCATTAAATTACACCGTATAGCCAAAGTAATCTATACTCTGGAAGAGGTGTATACGCTCCTGGTACAGCTTATGTTTAGACAGCAATTTCACTCGCTGCTATATTCATTATATGAAACATCGGATATGCAACGCAGTGTAACAGCATATAGGGGGAGCCTGCGCCAGCTGTATCTTGAAACAGGTGTGGACATATTTACACTGCCTGCTATAACAAACCGTGATGCAATAGAATCCTTCAGGGATAAAACAGAATGTATACATGCTTTACTGGCAAAAGCAGCGGGTTTTAACTGGCTTAGTGAAAGTGAATAATTACCGTCTTAGTCTATGTGGAAATGCAAAATCAGCAATGAGCTGCAAGGGAAGGTATTGATGCTGTTGCTCTGCAGGGTCTTTTGGGTAACATGGCCGCTTTTCGTTGTGGCAGCTTCGGCATACTTTTTCTCTGGCTTTTATGCCATCTGTTCCTAAGATGGGATACATCCCTAATGAAAGAGCCTTTTTGTATGCAACTTCCCTGTTTCCCAAAGCCACATGGTTTTCATAACTATTGTATATGCTGCCTGGCCCATGGCATGACTCACATCCAACGCCATCTTCCCACAGAGCTGGATTTTTTCCTAAACCTGTGGTGTGACATTTGAGGCATTGTTCATCACTGGATGGGTTATTGAGAGATAATTCTTTTGCAAGTGACAGGGCTTTATCCTGTTTTAGTAGTAAATATGCTTTTGCATGAGGGGATTGCTGCCAGGATTTATACTGATTCCCAATAGCATCTGATTCATGGCACTTTTTGCAGACAGCAACACCAACAAATGAGGCGTTTTTCCGTGCTGCCGTAAAGGCAAATAGCATCAGTAAACACACTATGTAGATTCTTATTAATTTCATAGCAAAAGTAACAATAGCAAAGGTATAGCATTATGAATTGATTGTAAATACTTTTTTAATATGAGCGATAGTTCTTAACAAATAATTTTTAGCTTGACTTATTAAATTTTTAATATTACTATTAAGGAAAATAATAAGAAGTGAACAATACATGAAAAATATGCATGATAAAAAAGTTGGGGCTTTCCTGGTGGAAAATGGCATTATTTCAGAAGATCAACTAAAGGAGGCTCTGGAACTTCAACATGATAATCCTGAGAGGCTTATAGGGGAAATCCTTGTAACCATGGGTGTTTTAACTAAAGAAGAACTGGTTATGGCTTTAGAGATGTATATGATGACTACAGATGCAATGCCAGAACATGTAGATGAGTGGCTGGATCAGGATGAAATTGATTTGTTGATGGAAAAAATAAAGAATGAAAGTAAATGAATAAAAAATGATAAACCAGTTATTTTTGAGTAAATGCTCAATAACATGAAAAGTTCTTGACAATTATGCAGTGATTTTAAAAATATGCCACTATGATTGAATTTGAAGACAAAACATGCTTTGGTTGCGGAAAATCAAATGAAAGAGGTTTAAAGCTTCACCTTAAGTTTGATCCAGACACAAAAACAGCATATGGTGAGTTTAAAGCAGATCAAACATTAGAGGGGCCTCCAAATATAATCCATGCCGGCATCATAGCCAGTATTTTAGATGAAACTATGATGACCGTAAATAAGTACATGGAATATATAGCTTTAACAGGGGAAATAACCATTCGTTATTTGCAACCAGCTTTTATTGAAGAGAATTTGTATATCAGGGGCTGGTTTGTAAAAAAGAATAAACGTGTCATTGAGAATAGGGCTGAGATTGAAAACGAAATGGGGAAAATAGTTGCCCGGGCTAAAGCCAAATATATTGAAGTTGAAGAAATACCCCAACCAGAATAAACTATTTTTTTGCCGAAGTGGTGGAATTGGTAGACGCAGCGGACTCAAAATCCGCCGGGGGCAACTCCATGAGGGTTCGAGTCCCTCCTTCGGCAAATATTATTAATTGGATATGTGATACATATCCAATATGAGTGTTTACGGGTCCCTCCGTTGGTAAAAAATATATATTGGATAAGATATACATATCCAATGTAGGTGTTAGCGAGTTTCTCCTTTGGCAAATAATATTTAATTAGATATGTGATACATATCCAGTATGAGTGTTTACGAGTCTCTCCTTTGGCAAAAAATATATATTGGATAAGAGATACATATCCAATGTAGGTGTTAGCGAGTTTCTCCTCTGGCAAATAATATTTAATTAGATATGTGATACATATCCAATATGAGTGTTTACGAGTCCCTCCATTGGCAAATAATATATACTGGATATGTGATACATATCCAATGAGAGGTTGTGCGAGTCCCTCCATTGGCAAATAATATATACTGGATATATGATACATATCCAGTATGAGTGTTTACGAGTCCCTCCATTGGCAAATAATATATACTGGATATGTGATACATATCCAATGAGAGGTTGTGCGAGTCCCTCCGTTGGCAAATTATATATATACTGAATATGTGATACATATCCAGATATCCAGTATGAGTGTTTACGAGTCTCTCCTTTGGCAAAAAATATATATTGGATAAGAGATACATATCCAATGTAGGTGTTAGCAAGTTTCTCCTCTGGCAAATAATATATACTGAATATGTGATACATATCCAGTATGAGTGTTTACGAGTCCTTCCGTTGGCAAATTATATATACTGGTTGTGTCTCAAAGCAAACTGTGGAGCTTGCAATGACGCTAGTGAAATGTCATTGTGAGCGTAGCGCTTACACTGAGTGCTTCGACGAGCTCAGCAACCACTTGTCGGAGTGTGGCAATTTCAATTGTATTAGACAAGATTGCTTCGTGCCTGTGGCACTTGCAATGACGGGATTGGCCCATGTGTCATTGCAAACGAAGTGCCTGTGCTGAGCTTGTCGAAGCGAAGCAATCTCAATGCCGCAGAAGATGAGATTGCCACGCGCCTGCGGCGCTCGCAACTATGGGATTGCTTCGTCACTTCGTTCCCCGCAATGACGCGGGTGCAAAGTTATTGCAATGAGGGGTTTTTTGATACATTCCCAATGAGTGGTTAGGTAAGTCCATCCTTTCAAAATGGAATGCTTATTTTGAATCCAAGGATATATTTCTTTCTCAGTATTCTTTGACCTTCTTTAAAAATTTCCCAAAGACTTTTTTAGAATTACTTTATCCTTTTCGTTATGAGAATAGGGGAGCACAAAAAATGGAAATATTTAAGAGAAAAATATTATTGACATTTTGAATTTTTTTTTAAAATACATTAGAACCAAAAAAGGGATGTATAAAGTGACAAAGAAAGTTTTACCTTTCAGCGAAAGGGAGTATATCTGCATTGCGTCTATGCCTCCCAAGATGGTATGAAATACGAAATGCGGATAGGAAGGATTTAGATGAAATTTTCGCATGATTTTTTTGGAGGTTTCAATAATGGCACTTTTTTTCAATAACAAGAAATTCAATGAATATAAATTTATGGTCGAAGAAGAATTTGAGAAATTAGTCTCTGATAATAGCAAAATATTTTTTGGTGATAAAACGATATATATTGATGCAAAAAAGAAAATCGAAACAAAAGCGTTAGGTGGTTCCATCCCCGATGGATTTCTTTTTGATTTTTCAGATAGTGATAATCCTGAGTTTTATTTAATAGAAGTTGAACTTGCATCCCATGATTTTTATAAGCATATATTTCCTCAAATTACTAAATTTTTTGCTTTTTTCAAAAACAATAAAAGTCAAAAAGATTTAATCGAGAAAATATATTCAATTGCGAGCACAGATGATTCAATAAAAAAAGAATTTAGAAAATTCTTAGGAGAAAAGGAAATATTTAAATTTATCAATGATACCATTGAGGGAAGCCAAAATATATTATTGATTATTGATGGGGATAAATCCGAGTTACCTGAAATTGTTGATACATATACAGACACTTGGGGAAAAATAGTTAAAACGATAAAAATTAATATATTTAAAAACAATAATGATCTTATTTTTTCAATGACTCCTGATTTTCTTAGAGCGTACTATGAAAGCGTAGCTCGTTTTTGCGAAAACGAAATACGCCCTATATTGAACTGGATTATTGGTTTAATAATTAAGGAGCGCCGCGGAGATATTTACAAGGCGCTGCAGGGTAACATAGATAATCTTGATTGGGAAATTGAATTTAATCCGCTATGGATAGAAGATACAAAGGAAAAAGCAGACAGGGAGCTTCGCGAAGCACAGCGCGATCAGATTTACGTTACCACGCAGGTTTTAAGCCCTTCTGAAGTGAGGATGATGCGCTTTAAAGATCTTGAAGAGTTTGACTCCTGGCAGGCTTCACCGGTTGATTTTAGTACAGCAGAAGTTCAGGAAGCAGAAAAAGAAGAAAGCGAATAAACGCAAAAAAAATGCCATTTTTTAAGGGGATTTTATAGGGGGTATAGAAATGTATTGCTTTTTAGTTTGGACACGTTTGGACACGGTTTTATTGCAAATGGGAGCCTTTTAAAACAAGGTCTGTGATGTATGTATCCAATAGCATTGGAAAAACAATATGTGCGCTTTGTAACAAAGGAATTTTTAGCTATAGCAGATGAAATTGTAAAACGCATTAAACGTGAATTGAAAAAGGAAATTGCATTTGATAGCGATGACAGAATGCGTGCTGACTCTATTACAAACATAATGATTTTTTTGCAGCAATTAAAAGAACAATATGGCAATAGAATAGATCAGCGGGTATTAGAAGGAAAAGTAAAAAAACATTTTAGCCTTATCGATGCCTGGAGCAGGGATAAAACATATGAAGACTGCAAGAAATTATATGCCCGCCTGTCTACGCCAGGGTCTGATGGAAAACTATATATTCCAACAATTTCTATGCGCAAAGCACTCAATGAAGAGTTAATTGATAATACAGTGAAACGCAATGTCGACCTTATTAATAATATATATAAAAATTATTTTAATGATATTGCAAATGTAGTAAAGACTGGTGTTTTAAATGGAGAAGGATTTGCTGTTATTACTAATAAGTTACAGGCAAAAACTAAGGTAAGCCTTTCAAAAGCGCAATTTTGGGCGCGAGACCAGATTGGTAAATTTTTTGGGCAAACAACTAAAATACGGCAGCAGGAAGCCGGGATTGCAGGATATATCTGGCGTTGTGTAGGGGATAAGCGCACGCGAGATTTGCACCTTGCTTTGGAGGGGACATTCCATTATTGGAATGATCCGCCTGTAATTAATGGCCGCAAGTGCCATCCCGGCGATGATTTTAATTGCCGATGCTGGGCTGAGCCTGCGTTTGGGCCAGAGGATGCTGAAAAAGAATTTGGCCAGGAGTTGCCCAGTGATTATTTTACGAGCGGTCGCATAGCAACTGCGCCAGTTAATTGGAGTAATGAAAATGATTTCAGACAGCGTGTAATAATAGATATAAATGATGCTATGCTTAAGAATAAAGTAGAATTATCTCTTGCTGATCTGGCGAAAGTTATACACCTTGATCCCAATACGCTTGCCAAACCCTTAGTGATTACGCAAAGAAAATTGCAGGATAATGCTATCAAGGGAGAATTTTCACGTTCAGCCATCATAATACATGATTATGAAACTACTGATTTGACTGTATATCACGAATTTTTTCATTATCTTGATTCGACACAAAGTATAGATAAAAAATTAAAGAAAACAGTAATTGATGTATTGCATTCAAGCGTAACATATAAAAATATTTTGCGTGAATTGAAAAGTAAGACTATCACAAAAGAAAGGCGGCAATATTTGCGCTATTTAATTCAGGACGATGAAATGATTGCGCGTTTGTTTGAACAATATATGTGGGAATATAAATTAAAGAGGGATTTTGGATATATATCTAATATGAGAAATTATTATTTTCTTGACAATGATAGAAACCGACTCTATATTTTTATTGAAACATTATTAATTAAAAGCGGCTTATTATGAATGATGAATTATTAAAGAAACGCATAAAGATAGAATTTGATTTCATAGATGGTAAGATCACAGAGCAGGAAGCAATAGAACAATATATTGCTTTGGGGATTAAACCATCTAATGCTAAAATATTAATTAACAATATAAAAAGCGATATGATGAAAGCTAAATATAATTTAAAATAGATATAGTTTTATATTATTAAGTATAATATACGCTAATTTTTGCCATTTGTCCCTTGCTTCTCGCCTTTTTTTATTATTTATTCCCCTGTATGAAAAATGAACACCGATATGACAAGGGTATTGCCCAGGCGCAAAGCTTTGGCGATGGATTTTTACGTGCCAGAGTGACCATCGCACGGCCTGGAGTATTCCCCTATCTAACAAGAGATGGAAATATTCGTTGGGAAGCGAAGCTTCCTGAGGATTTATTTAGCGATATAACAATTAATACTGCGAAAGGTGCGCCTGTAACAGATGGCCATCCCCCAATTGATGATGCAAATGGTATGGTAACGCCTGAAAATTATACTAAATATATAAAAGGAAGCCTTGGAGATAGCATTGTAATTCGTGATGGGATGTTAGAAGCAACCGAAACGGTGTTTGATGCACAACTTATTAACGATTTAAAACAAGGGAAAAAGGTAGAGGTATCAATTGGTTTTATTACGGATGTTGATTATACGCCAGGCGAGTATAATGGCATGAGGTATGATGCGCGGCAAACTAATATTCGCATAAATCATATTGCCCACGTTGAAGCTGGCAGAGCGGGTGAAAAAGTACGGGCATATCTGGATACAGATTATCCATATGCAGTTATGACTGAAACTAATTACAGGAGGGATGTAAAAATGGATATTTTAGAAGCGTTGAAAAAACTTTTAGCAGCGCTTGGTATTGCACTAAACGATAATACCGAAAATGCAAGCAGCGAAAATGGCAAAAACAGTGAAGGAGCTGCTAATGAATCAAAAGAGGGAAACGATACTGAAGAGAAAATGGCAGATGCATCTGATATTGCAAAGCTGAAAGAATTAATTAAAAAACAACAGGCTAAAATTGATGCATTAGAGGAAATTCTAAAAAAGAAAAAAGAAGAACAAAAACGAAACGATGAAGCTGTGCGCATTGATGAAGCAGTAAAAAAGCGTCTTGCACTTATTGATGCTGCTAAAAGCGTTGTTCCAGAATACAAATATGATGGTGAAAGCGAACGTGATCTTAAATTAAAGATAATAAACAAAATACTGCCTTTTGAAAGTTCGGTGAAAATTGATACGCTTGATGATGTATATATAGATGCACGTTATGATGCAGCGCTACAGTTTGCAAAGGAAAAAGCAAATATCGATATTGGCAACAATGCAGTACGCATTGATGAACATGCGATTGAAGAAAAGAAGAAGAAACGATTACAATTGATGGAGGGATAATATGGCTATTAATGATGGTAGCACATACAATGATGATGTGCGTAATGCAGGCGAAATTGCTGAACACTTACCAGATGAATATATTACAACGCATACAGCACAGGAAGAAATTCCTTTTGGATATGCGGTAGCCCGTGGAAGTAATGCTGATGCTGCAAAGATTATTTCTTCTGCAACTGATGAATTATTAGGAATTGCTGCCCAATCGTTTGAAGCATCGTTATTAAATGATATGAAATACGCTGCTGGCGATGTTGCTGGTGTGGTGCGTAAAGGGATAGTAGTAGTATATGTTGAAGAGGCTGTTGATCCCGGTGATCCAGTAAGAGTGCGACATACTGCCGATACCAATAAGCCAAATGGTGTATTTTGCACTACTGCGGTAGCAGGAAAAACTGCAATCGTTAAAAATGCAGAATTTAAAGGAAGCACTACTGGTCAAGGATATGTAGCGCTATGGATAGATGGGCCGTTTACACTAATTGCAGATCAAGCATAGTGGAGGATTATAATGGAAACAAGATTTGATGCAGTATTATTAAGAAAGGAAGATTTGCTGGCAATAGAGAATGTATTATATGAAGCAAAGAAAGAAGAGCTTGTAGCAAGGCAGTTTCTTAATGTTAACACCAATTTTCCACCCTATGCAATGGAAATTGGGTATGACTGGTTTGATGTTGCAGGAAGTGCAAAGATTTTGGCCGCAGGTGCAAGTGCAAAGGATGTCCCATTTGTAGGCGAAAAAGGCGGCCGCGAAACAATGAAGGTATATAGCATCGTTACAGGTATCCGGTATACGAGAGCAGAGCGCATGGCTGCGCAGGCACGAAATGCATTGGGCAAAGGCCCACAAATTAGCCTTGATACCACACGCGTGGCCACTGCACGCAGATTTGTTGCTGAAATGGAGAATAAATTAGCTTTCATAGGCGATACCTCGCATAACATTAAAGGGATTCTTAACCATCCCGGTATCACTGCTGAGGATGTTGCTGCTAGTGGCACTGGAGCAACTGATGCGGCAAAACGGTTATGGGCAAATAAAACTCCTAAGCTTATACTCAAAGACCTTCTTGCTGGGAAAAGGAAAGTGGAACAGGGTAATATATTTAAAGCTCGTGTGCTTATTCTTGATTCTGACCATTATAATGCACTGCTTGAGCCATACAGCGATTATTCTCCAATGACAGTGCTTTCCTGGTTACAGAAAGAAGGTGCTTATTTTGAAAAGATAGTTGTGACAAATAGCATTGCGTCAACAGTGAATGGGCTGAATGTAGGATGCTTTGTTATACTTGATAATGCACCAGAGATAGTAGAACTTGCAGTGCCTATGGATTTGACCCTGGGTGAGCCAGTATATGATCTGCTTGGCACAAGCGAGCAGGTAGTTGAAGAACGTACAGCTGGGTGCATAATTCGCCATCCTGCAGCAATTTATGTTGGCAAAGGAATATAATGCCGCTTGCAACAGTTACAATGTTTAGGGAGCTTTTGGGCGGGGCATCGCATTTGGCCGATGCCCGCCTGCAAAGCGTTTTGAATTTTGCTGAAGTTAAAGTTAAAAATGATGGTATAAGCGATACTCATGAGCTTTTTGCACAAATGCAAATGTATTATGCGGCGAGCATACTTGAACGGAGTGGCGAAATTGATTATGTAACTATTTCACGTCAGGTTGGTGACGTATCAACAAGCTATTTAACCAATCAGTATGGCGGCTTTTTTAACTTATATGTAAAAGAATTACGCAATATTATTGGGAAAAGCGGGTTTATTGTATAATGCCAGGAAAAGTAACATATATTGAAATTGGCAATATAGAAAATGAGCTGCAAAAGCTTATCGGGAAACATATAATTGCTGGCGTTGCTGCGGAAGAGAAATCTGTTTTAGCGCAATATGCAGGTGCAAATGAATTTGGTGCAATTATCCGTCCAAAAGCTGGGAAAAAGTATATTGCAATACCACTACAGCCTGAATTTAAAGGTAAAAGCCCAAAGGATATACCAGTTAAATTTATTATTAAACAAAGCAAAGATCACACTAAGGCTGTGTTATTTATAGGTGATATCCCCGCATTTTTATTAGTTAAATCATCAAAAATACCAGAAAGGGCATTTTTGCGCACAACGTTAGATAATAAAGCTACTATTGATGCAATTATTGCAAAAGCAAAATATGGGCTACGAGCTGTATTGACTGGCAAAGCAAGTGCAGAAACAATATTAAATGCAATTGGGGCAACATTAGTAAGCAGGATAAAAATTACTATATCATCCAATCTTCCGCCAGCTAATAGTGGGATTACATTGCGCATGAAAAATGGCGATGTGACGCTTATAGATGAAGGAATTTTGCTTAAATCAATAAGCTATATGGTTGAGTAATATGCGTCTTGGCAATGATTATAAATTTGTAAAAATTTATAAATATGGGAGCGGAAATTATAGTGATGGTGAATGGGTTAAGGGGGATAACACTGCAATTAACGATATAATGATCCCAAGGCCCATAACCCCGCAGCAGGAGAGAAGATTGCCAGAAGGAAGTTATAAAGCAGGCGATATGAAATTTTATAAACGAGGTGAAGCAGTATATAAAAGCGGTGATGTAATAGAATATAATGGGAATAAATATCGCATTGGTGACATTAGCGAACGACATGAGGGAGGATTTGTAATTTATTTCGGTAAACTTGAATATGGAAATGATAGGTAAAATTAAAGCATATATTAAAGAACTTTCAACATATTGCAATATTCCATTCGTACGCAGCGAGCAAAGTGGCGTGCGCCCAGGCGAACTTTTTTTATCATATAAAATTTTATCAAATCAGCCAGAGCCGGAGCAATGTGTTATCATAAAATACTTAGAAAAGGATGATACACAAGCTATTAAGCAGAAAATTAAAGAAAGTGAAATAATTGTATCGCTTACGTTTATAGGAAATGAAGATAACTTTGGTAATGTATGGGATGCTACAAATAAAGCATATGATTTTATTGATTCAATAGAAGGATTTGAGGCGGCATGTGCTATTGGAATTGGAGTAAGTGTTAAAGGTCCAATCCAGGATAGAACGGTATTTTTAGAAACATCGTATGAATACAGGCTTGGATTTGATATCATAATCAGGAATGAAATGATTACTGAAGTGATAATAGATGCTGTTGATATTAATGCAACATTATACAATTTATAATTTTAATGAGGAGGACACAAATGGCGTATATCAATGATTTAGATATCCAAATTACCCTTGCGACGAAGCCGCTTACCGTGCAGGGTTTTTCGAAAATTTTAATCCTTGGCAATCGAACAAGCCCCAATACTCTCATCGGGCATTATGGGGAATATGCTGACCTTGCGGGCATGATTACGGCGGGATTTGTCAGCACTGATCCCGAATATAAAATGGCCGCGCTTATTTTTGCGCAGTCTCCCTGCCCCAGCGAAATCGCGGTACATATTCATGATGCCGCAACGGACATCGACGATGCGCTTGATACACTGGTACTCACTCACAACGACTGGTATGGGCTGCTCATCACCAGCCGCGACGCGGATGATCTCCACACTGCCGGAACATGGGCTTTGGGGCATGAGAAACTCTTTATTGGATGTACCGCATCGCCGACAGCCTTAACCGATCGCAACAACATCCGGGAAGCGTATGTGATACACGACAAAGCGACGGATTATCCCGAAGCGGCCTGGGCGGGGCTTTGTTTCCCGCAGTCGATTGGTTCTATCACCTGGAAGTGGAAATCGCCAACTGGAGTTGTGGCAAGCAGTTTTACGCTCACGCAACTGAATGCCATACGGGACGGCAAAGGACAGACATTTTCCGAAAGAAGCGGGATTGTCTATTCCGACGAGGGAATCACAACTGGCGGAGAATATATCGACGTCATCATGAGCAGAGATTACATCAAAGCGCGTCTCGGTGAGGCGCTGTTTGCGC
The DNA here is from genome assembly GCA_040756435.1 of Spirochaetota bacterium. NCBI lineage: Bacteria > Pseudomonadati > Spirochaetota > Spirochaetota bacterium. Next base: position 63,219 of record JBFLZD010000001.1, read on the forward strand.
TGCAAACTCGCGTGGGTAAAATTCCTTTTGATGATTACGGTGGTGCAATGCTTGAAGCAACGATACGCGATGTATTGCGCCAGGCGGGCAAGCAGGGAATCATCGCGAAAGCGGTGAGCGAAGCAGACAAGAAGCTCAGCGACGAAGGTGAATATATGTATCAGGTCTATGTACCGCCGCGCAGTGAAGTTCCCGCAAATGACAGGGCTGAGCGAAAATGGACGGGTATCACTTTCAGCTTCGCGCTTGCCGGCGCAGTACATAAAACTCAAATTTCCGGTACGATTACGATTTAAGGAGGTAGAAAATGTCTGGTTTTTATGATCCTAAAGAAGTGAGGCTTATAATAAATGGACTGGATGTTACTGGTTTTGCTGAAGGAGAAAAAATTAAAATAGAGCCTGTTACAAAAGAAGACTATAAAAGTTTTGTTGGGGTTGATGGCGAAGTGAGTTTCTCAAAGGTGAACGATGATCGGCATACTATCACTTTCACGTTGAAAGAAGAATCTCCAAGTAATAAGGTGCTGGATGCGCTGCGCAAACTTCCAACAAGTTTTGCGGTTATGGTGAAAAACACCAGCGCAGGCAAATTTATTGGTGGTTCGATTGGTTGCCGCTTCGCCGAAAAGCCGTCGATCACCTTTGGCGCAGAGGATCCGAAGCGTGAATGGAAAATTATAGCCCCAAGCTGGAGTGGCCAGGCTTTGCCAGAATAAGGAGGTAATAATGTCGACAGTGAGTGTGATATCAAGCGAGCGTGATGGGCTTGTTGTAGTAATAAAGTTTGTGGACGGTAAAACATACCGTCTCCAGCATCCTGGGAATCGCACATACCTTGAATGGCAAAAAGAGTTTTTTACTGTAACCGAAGGGATGGATGTGGCAAAGTTTCTGGATAAGGCTTTTGAATATTGTGTAATCCCTGAAGGGCATACCTTTCGTCCTACGGTCGATACGGTAAAGCCTAAAGAATTGGGGGTTTGGAGCCGTGTGCTCCGGCGGTTTCTTGACGGGGACCTTGACGCTCCCGTACGAAATGAAGCAGATGCGCCAAAGAATAGCCAAAGAAGTGCAGGATAACTGGCACTATTGGCGGCCTATAGTATATGGCGTAGTAAAAATTACGTTAGAGGAGTATGATTTATCATCTCCTCTATTTGTATGGAAGCTCAATGCGGCAATGGATTATAGAAGCGAGCTTGAAAAACGGGAATTTGAACGGGCAAAGGCAGAAATAAAATGAGTGATGTAATACGCAGTTTAGGCATAGAGATAAATCTTACTGGTAATGCAGACGATGAACTGCGCGCATGGGGACAGGAATTGCGCGAAGCTCGCGGTGCCGCACTAGGATTTACAGATAATATGAATGAACTTGAAAAAGAAATGCTTGAGGCGGCAAAAAAAATTGGACTCACTGAAGAGCAACTTAAAGATCTTGTTAATGAAACCAGAAGAGGAAGAGAAATTCAAGATTTTGCTCAAAAATATGGCTTTTCAATAGATCAAATCAGGCAAAAAACTGAAGGTGCAACCGAAAGTATCGCTACATTTGGCAACGCCATGCGTGCGCTGGCTGCGGCAGGCTTAATACGAGGATTGTTTGGTGTGGCAAGCGATATAGTGCAGGTAGCAGCGCGCTATGAACAGACCGCAACAAGCTTTGAGGTAATGTTAGGCTCCGCCGAGCGCGCCCGCGATGTTCTAAGACAGCTAACTGAGTTTTCAAACGTAACGCCTTTTACCCCGGAAGAGGTCACGGCGGCAGGCCGTTCACTTATGGCTATGGGTGTGCCGGCAGAACAGCTTATTAATACCATGCGCATGGTGGGCGATGTGGCAAGCGGCGCGAATATGGATTTTAATGAGCTTGCGCAGATATGGGGCAAAAATTTAGCCTCTGGAGTTGTGCAGATGGAAGACCTCAATCAGATTGCCGGCCGCGGTATTCCTATCATGGAAGAGCTCTCAAAAGTGTTTTTCGGGAATAAAGAACATGTGCAGCAAGTACGGGAACTTTCATCTAAAGGGCAAATATCGTTTAAGCATCTTGAACAGGCATTTCGCAACATGACAAGCCAGGGAGGGCGTTATTTTAATTCAATGGAACGCCAGTCGCGCACCGCAATGGGACTCTGGAGTACTCTTACCGGCAACATCGGCGAAACAAAGCGTCAGATTGGAATGATGCTCCTGGAAGCGCTAAAACCTTTACTGGAACTTCTGGTAAAAATTACCGGGTGGCTTGTCAATACCAAATGGGCGATGAATGCGCTTAAAATAATGTTCTTTGCGGCAATCCCGGTAATAATTGGCATATCTGTTGCATTAGTGAAATCGCTCATTCCTGCTATCATCGCCGCGACAATAAAATTCTGGGGTATGGCTGCTGCGACAATCGCCGCAACATGGCCGTTTATGCTCATTGCTGCAGCAATTATCGCGCTAATAGTTGTCATTGAGGATTTATATGTATGGATAACCGGCGGGCAATCGCTTATTGGTGAGTGGCTTGGTTCTTTCTCGGATTTTGCAGCAAAAATTAAAAATATCTTCATTGGGCTATGGGAGAAAATAAAATCTATCTTTATTGGAGTAGTTAATTTTTTTAAGAATTATGGGAAATATCTCATGATGGCAATATTCCCGCTTTCAGCGTTATATTTTTATTGGGATCAGATTGTTGCATTTTTTAAATCAATTCCAAATAGAGTAGTATCATTCTTTAGCTCTATCCCAGAACGTATTGTTTCATATCTATCAGGCCTTGGGTCTCGTATCCGCGATGCACTCACTGGGATTTTGCCTCAATGGGCAGTAAATTTAGTTGCGCGTATTTCAGAACCATCACGGCAGAATCTGCAGGCTCGAGCTTCGGGCGGTCCAGTGAACGCAGGAAGTACCTACTTGGTAGGCGAAGAAGGTCCAGAGCTTTTTACGCCTTCACGGTCTGGCTATATCATTCCAAATGGTGCTTCAATTTCGGCAGGACGTGCACATATTGTAATATCTCCTGTGCTGAATTTTAATGCACCTGTTCGCAAAGACGATGCAGAATATGTACGCGATGTGGTATCAAGAGTGCTATCTGAGATAGCAACGCGTATAGAATGCAGTGTGCGTGCAGGCCTTGGACTGGAGGTTGGCTAATGGGACTTTTAAATCTCATTTTTGGCACACCTGGGATGCTGTATGACAAAAAGACCGGTAAAAACCAGGTGATACTTGGTCCAATATCAGGCGAGGATGAATCGTATTCTGCTAATGTATGCTCTCACGCTGTCGAAAATGGCTCTGAGATTTCGGATCATGTGCATGCTCAGCCAGGGCAATTTTCGATCAAAACATTTTTGGTGGATAAAAACGACCTGATGGCAATGGCAGTGGGGCTTGTAACTGGCGACAATCAAACAGTGTCGGAAAAACTCGCACTTCTGAAACTCTGGCGCGAAAACGGGGAACTGTTGGTCTATAGCGGCCCAGTTTTTTCGGGACTAATTTTACGCGGCTATGATATGTATGTGGAGGACGTGGTAATAACAAGTCTAGGGATATCGCGAACAGTTGATAACGGTGAGGGAATGGAAGTTTCTTTATCACTAAAAAAAATTATAATTGCGGATGCACTCACCACCAGTGTGCGGCTTCCACAGCCAGTGCGTTCTGCAACAATTTCAGGTCAACATAATACTGGCAACATAAGTGCAAATGCAAGTAAAACAAGTTTTGCAGCAAAAGTTTTTGGGAGTAAATGATGATAATACATTATTTGCCATACTCACATGTAGAGCTCCCAATATCGAAGACATTTGATATTTTCGGATCGCGCTATGATGTAACAATATATTACAACGACCGCTGCGATATCTATAGCATACTAATATCGAAAGATGAAAAGGTTTTATTCGCTGGTAAAATTACCTATTTGAGGAATGCGGTCGATGTAATAATGGCAGATATACCCGATAGCGCAATGATAGTACCATTAATACTCGAAGATGTTTTAAGGGAAGTTCCGCGAGTAAAACGTGTTTCGAAGGAAAATTTCGATAGGGTTATGTTAGCATATGAAATTATATAAGCGAATATGCAGTTTTACGATAGAAGGTAGAAAGCTTACCTACCCGCCGATGACGCTTGAATTTGAATCAGAGTTTTCTGCAAACGGCATATCGACTGCAAAGGCAAAAATAATGAACCCTGCGCATGAAACAGTGAATAAATGTCAAAAAGTGGGTAATAAATTCCCACAAATTATTATCGATGCGGGCTATGAATATGATCATGGTACATGCGTAATAGGTGAAATCATTAAATGGGAACTCAAAAAAGGCTCTCCTGACTGGAGTTTAGAGCTTACTATTGCAGATAAATCGTCACTTTGGACAAGCGCAATAGTTAATAAATCGTGGCGGTCGTTTATTACTGCACGGCAAGCCGCAACGGAGCTTTTATCTGAATTTGGTATCACCGCCGTAGAAATGGTATTTGGCGAAGAAAAATCATATCCGAATGGACTTGCATTTTCGGGAGTATCATTACGAAGCGCTCTTGAACGCATTGCACGAGATACGCGAAGCTCATTTTCTTTCGTTAATGGGCAGGCGAAATTTTACACACAGCAAGCAGGTACAGCAACTGCGATAGTTCTGCGATATGATTCCGGGCTTTTGGAAGCAACGAAAACGGAAAAAGGGTATAAGATTAAAACGCTTTTTATGCACAAGATAATGGGGAATTCAATAGTACAATTACAGTTCGACAATCAAATGACAAATTTAAAAGTAATAAAAGGCAAACATGTGTTTTCCCCAGAATCAGCAAGCACTGAGTTTGAGGCGAAACGCTTATGATCGCTGAATTTATAAAACTTTTTGAGGATTTTTGGAATAATCGTGCCAAAGAAATTATCATTGGTGCAATTGGGCGCATTGAATCGCATAATCTTGCAACGATGCGTGCCGATGTAACGCCGCTCTTATATTTTACGCCGCAAGGGACAACTTCACCGCGTAACTTTACGGTTATTGCAAATGTTCCGGTGCTGTTTATATGGGCAGGAGGTTATTATATCCGTCCCGAGTATAAACGCGGTGATTTGGTTTGGCTTAGTTTTGCAACATTCGATATATCAAAAGGCCTTTCTGGACAGGCGGATGCTGCAGATGGGGCGATGTTTCGCCGTGAAAGCGCAGCCGTGGTTGGCGGCATTGCAAAAAATAGCTGGCAAAAGCCTTCCGATATCACTAAACCGGGGCTTCTTGTTGGGCATAAAGACGGAAATGTGCTTTTGCAAATAACAGACAGCAAAATTATAATTAAAGGCGATATCGAGATTACTGGCAACCTATGGGCAAGCGGCGAAATAACCGCCAAAAAGACCACAATGCCAGTGAATCTTTCGACGCATACACATCCTACTGGCGTTGGCCCTTCTGGCCCGCCAAATCCTGGAACGTGAGGTGTAGTATGGCACTTGATAAAAACGGCTTAAAATCTGCATTACAGTCAATTTTTGAAGATTTAAGCAATAAATCAGCTGCGACCGTTGCACAACAGATGGCAGATGCAATCGATACATACGTAAAAACTGCTGAAGTAGTGCCAGGTATTCCAGTGAGCGGGACCTGCCCACAGGGGCCTGTGACAGGACAAACTTCTGGGCCTGGGAGTCTTATATGATTACCTGGGAAATGCAAGACGGTGACATTGTACTGCAAAAAGGATGCCCAGTAATACTTACTGAAAATGAATGCTTGCGACAAAGGCTTGTGAATAAAATTAAACTCGATAAAGGCGGTTGGTTCTTTGATCCAGATAGAGGGATCCCATGGATTGATATTTATAACAATAAAAACGTTACCGAACGGCTTGTTCGATCGCATATCCAAAGAGTTTTACAAGAAGATGCTGAAGTCACAAAAGTGAGGTCAATCAATATTGATTTTGATCGAGCATCGAGAACACTTATTATATATTTTGAAGTTGAAAGCAAATATGGTGTGGTAAGAGGCAATATATGAACTATGGGATTACACCGCAGGGGTTTATTCGAAAACCTTTTAATGTAATTTTACAGGAATTAGTACAGACTGCTCAATCTGGCGAATATTTTGGAAGCGAAATAGACTTATCACCCGAAAGTCCGCTTGGTGCTTTAGTGCATTTAATGGCATTGGCAATAGACAGGCAATGGCAACTTGCAGAAGATGTCTACTACTCAATGTGGCTATCGACTGCAGAAGGGGTACATCTGGACAGAGTTTGTAAATTGGGATTTGTGTCACGAAGACCTGCCACTTATGCAACTGTGATGCTCCGGTTTTATGGCGAGCCTGGATCTGAAATACCAGCAAAAACCCAAGCAGAAACAGCACAGAATATTGTGTTTGAGACGATAAACGATGCGGTAATTGCAAGCGAAGGCTATGTCGATGTTCTGGCGCGATGTGCTCTGCCAGGAACAGTTGGCATAGTACAAAGCGGCATGATTAATAGCATTAAAACACCGTTGCCTGGAGTCGATTCGGTTATAAATCTACAGGCGTCATTTGGCGGGAAAGACATTGAAAGCGATTACGAACTCGTTGAGCGTTACCAACAGCTTCCTGCTGCCACAGGGAGTTCTGTACATTCTCTGATTTCAGCATTAAAAAATACTGAAGGCGTTATTTCTGCTACGGTATTCGAGAACACTGGCAATGTTGTAGATAGCAATGGACTACCTCCTAATTCAATTGTGTGTATCGTGCAGGGTGGCGCTGACCAGGATATTGCACGAACAATATTTACTAAAAAAGCAGCAGGAATTGCAACGCATGGCTCCGAAGAAATACAGATTGTCGATGAGTATGGTATAGATCGGTTAATAAGATTCTCCAGGCCTCTAAATATTAATGTATATGTCCGCTATGAAATACAAACTAATCAGGAGTGGAGCGATGATAATATAATTGTTATTAAGCGCAATGCAATAAAGTATATCGGTGGTGTTGATGATAATAATGTTGAGCATAGCGGTGTCGGGATTGCAAATACGGTATATATCTGGAAACTCATTGCGATGCAGCAGGAGATTGTCGGGATAAGCAGTATTAACGTCAAAATAGGCAAAACATATCCTCCATCACAATTAGATAATCTCACATTTTTACCGCTCGAAAGAGCCTGGACAGATATTAATAAGATAGAGGTTGTGAAGATATAATGTATTCAGAAATAATACAGCTTTTACCAAATACGATATATAGCCGAAGTGGCAATATTAAAAAGCTATTTGAGCTATTCGCCGGTGAGCTTAATAATCTTTATGCGACATTTGAAGAGCTTCGATATGTAAGAGATATAGAGAATCAACAGGGAGTTGTGCTTGATCTCATTGGCGAAATATTGCGCGAAAAGAGGTTTGGCTATGATGATATCTCCTATCGCTTATATTTATCGATTGCTATACAAAAATTATTATGTTCAGGTTCGATAGAATCGTTACAAACTGTTTTGCGCGCAATCCTTGATGATGATTTTGTTGGAATTTATGAGTTAACTCCAGATTATCAGGATTTTTTATATAGTGACAAACGAATATATACTGATGGTAATAGATACCTTGACGGATCATATTATCTTGCTGGCGAACCGCCAGAAGGAAGTTATTCTCCGTATGAGATGTGGCTTGATGGCAAATACTATTTAGATGGAACCTATTATCTCTCCGGAACAATTTTCCAGCCAGGGATGATCGAAGTGGTCGTTGTATCATCGATTAGCGATGTGCTGCTAAATTATGTAAATAGCATCATGGCATATATTAAGCCGGCGGGAGTCCGGTATAGAATAAGAAAACTGGAGGCATAACATGACTATCCCAAACCCTACAAAAACCCGCGAATGGAAAGATGGCAACACCCCCGCGACGGGTACGCCTGCGCTTGGAAGTTATTTCAACGCTGAATTCGATCAACTGTATGCTAATGATAATTATTTAGATACAAACAAGCTTGATAAATCTGGAGGCGTAATCACAGGTAATTTAACTATAAATGGCGATCTAGCCGTTCAGGGCGATAATGTTGTAATAAACGTAACAGAAGTGCAAGTGGAAGATAAAATTATTACATTGAATAATGGCGAAGTTGGTCCGGGAGTGACTGGAACTGGAATTTCTGGTATCGAAATAGATCGAGGAAACGGACAAGATAAAGCAAGATTGGTATTTGATGAAAGCGACGATAGTTTTAAAGCTGGTCTCGGTTCAAATATTGTACAGATAATTACAAAAACTGCATTTGAAGCAAGGCTAGGTTTACAATTTTTTAATGTTTTCCAACGTATACGAAAGAATGGGTCGAACAATGAAGTGATTGTGCCACCTTTTAGGGTTGTGCTTAATTCAAAAGAATATTTTACAACGGACAATGCGATCCTGGGGATTGCACATTTAGATACCGGATCGAGCTGGATGTTTGGCTCTGATTATTACATTTGGGCTGGAGAACCAAATTCCGGAGATGCTCCTGTGCTAAAAATATCATTATCACAAACCTCACCTCAGGAAATGACTAATCCGCGTATTATTGGCGGATTTCATTATGGAAAAATTCGCAATTCAATTACTATTAGCGATGTAAGTAATGGCATAATACCAAATTCTGTATGGGATCTAAACCATATGCCGCGATGTTATTTGTTAGGATTAGAAGATCCAGAAAATTATCAGATCGGCGGGATGGTTGAAGTGGTAAAAGGAAGTCTGTGGGTAGATATCTATCTTGCAAGCCACGGTGGCGGTAGCGGATTTAATAAGCGTGTTTATAGCAAGATAAACCAATTACCTCTTACTGGTACAGATGGGCTTAATTGGTATGATTTTGTTGTTAGGGGTAAAAATTCTGGTAAACGAATGCTTACATACGAAGAATGGATTGCAGCTGCCGTGGGGAGTCCTCAGGGTCGCAGTGATAGCAACCTGCATGGATGGACTAAAACAAGCAATACCGGGAGAATTAAGACTGCAGCTACGAATCAATCTGATGCAGACGCTGATTATATTAATGGCTATAATACAAGTCTTATGAATGTAAGAGACTGCGTGGGCAATGTATGGGAATGGCTCAATGAGCTATCTAACCGAACCGATACGACCTCGTGGAACTGGTATAATGTATTAAATGCAGGAGAGATGGCTGCAGATACCGACTTTGGACAAGCAAATATGCCCAATAATATAGGTCTTGTCGCTTATTTAGCTGGCGGCGATTGGGGCCATGGTATCTATGCCGGCTCCCGTGCGGTGTACGTGGGCAATGTGCCGTGGCTCGTCGGCCCGTACTATGGTTGCCGCTTTGCCTGTGAATCTCTGTAATCTGTATTCTGGGTATCTATTTTATGAAAGAATTTATATTATACCAAAAGGTATATGATTTTATGTTATATCTATTCCCACTTGTGGATAGATTTCCGAAGCATGAAAAATTTGCTCTGCAAACACAAATAAAAAATAGTATATATAACTTGTTGCGATTGACCATTGAGATTCAAAAATCAAAAAATAAAATGAAACTACTTTATGATTTTGATAAAGAATTAGAATTTTTAAAAACGTTGATAATGTTTGCAAATGACAAGAAGCCAGCTTGTTTGAGTACTAAATCGCGCCAAACAAGTATGGAAAAATGCATTGAGATAGGCAAAATTGTTGGAGGTTTGCTTAAAACATTTTCTTAATTTGGGTATTGCTCGTTTAGCAGGCGGCAATTGGGACAATGGTATCTATGCCGGCTCCCGTGCGGTGAACGTGAACAATGTGCCGTGGAACGTCAACCCGAACATTGGTTGCCGCTTTGCCTGTGACTTCATAAAAGAAGTCCAGATTATTGTTTCAGAGCAGACAATAACAGTGACAAAGAGAGTCAGGAGCAAATATCCAGGCTTTACGCCAAAAGAGAGAAGACTGGAGCAGTTGCGACTGCTCCAGATATTATGGTGAAATATATGGATAAATTATTTGCTTCGATTTATGATTATAGTAACTTACTTTTGGCATGGAAGAAGACTCAAAGGCTTCGTAAATATAATCAAGATATTATATTTTTCCGAAAAAATCTTGATGAGAATCTTATAATTATCCAAAATGAGTTAATTTGGAAGTCTTACAAGGTTTCAGAATATCAGAATTTTGTTATTTATGAGCCTAAAAAACGCCTTATAAGCGCTTTACCGGTAAAAGATAGAATTGTGCAACATGCCCTTGTTAATATTATAGAACCAGTCATTGACAGAAAATTTATTTTTGATTCCCATGCTTGTCGCAAGGGTCATGGTCTTAAACTTGCAGTTGATAGATTTATAAAGTTCGCAAAGAAAAATAAATATTGTTTAAAATGTGATATTGCTTCATATTTCCCTTCTATTAATCACGTCGTATTAAAATTATTATATAGAAGACATATCTCATGCGATGACACTTTATGGTTAATAGATAGAATAATAGATTCTACTGAAAATCCAGGCTTGCCAATAGGAAATCTTTTGTCGCAACTATCTGCAAACCTATATTTGCATGAATTAGATTTTTATGTTAAACATCAGCTCAAACTAAAATATTATATTAGATATATGGATGATTTTGTCGTTTTTGATAACAACTACCAAAGTTTAATAAAAATCAAAGATTCAATAAGAGATTTTTTACAAAATCACTTATTATTAAACTTAAAAGAGGAAAAATCAAAAATTCATGAAACAAAAAATGGAGTAGATTATTGTGGATTCCGTTGCTATCCCTCCCACGCGGTTGTCAAAAAAGAAACAAGAATAAGGAATTACAAGCGCATAACTCAATTAGCAAATGGTTTAAAGAATAATATTATAACTCCAGATGATTTTTTGAATTCTTTAACATCTATAATAGGGCATTCGATGTATTCAAGAAATTATTCTTATAGGAAAAATATTATTGATATATTTTATAAAATTAATATTTGAAATTTTAGAATTTCTCATTTTAACTGCGCACGAACAAATTTTTTATCGCACACAAACATGATTTTGAAAATATCGATTATTCATATATTCAAGAAGTACCAGTTACTAGTTCGGAAGATGTTAAATATTCAGAGGAGTATCATTTAGACGGAGTAAATAATAATGTTAAAGAAATATATTCATATTTAAAAGATAAATTATTAAACATTAATAGGGATCTTATTTTTAATCCACAAAAGTATTATGTATCAATTGTAAATAATCGCAATGTAGCTTACTTCAAATTTCGAATGAAAAAAATAGGTATTGTTGTAATGCTTCCTTATGAGGAAATATTAAATAAAATTACCAATCATTCTGTTAAACAATTATCTGATAGTGTTCAAAGTTTTTATAATGGTCCCTGTGCAGAAGTTGAATTATTTGAACCAAAATCACTTGAAGAAGTAATTCTCTTGTTAAAACCTTTAGTAACAAAAGATTAATTGCCAATATTCACTCGAAAACGTAATATAACTAAGCATAGCCGCTTTGTCGCTGCGCTCCTCGGCCTGCGACACACTAGGCCAAACGACTAGCCTGGCGCCGGGTAAGCTTTAATGTTAGACACAAGTGGTGAGCAAGAAAAAAAGGAGGAAAAAACATGAGTAATGAACCAACAGTAAGCCAAGCATTTATGAGTTTTGCAAAGAATGCACCTGAGCATCAAAAGATATGGATGGAGGCTGCACAAAAATTAAGTGAGGCAAGTAAATTAGACAAAAAAACAGATGAACTCGCTTATATTGCTGTCCTTGCGGCTTTATGGTTAGAAGGTGGTATACCTTTTCACGTAAAACATGCTAAAATGTTAGGAGCTTCACGTGATGAGGTTATTAGTGCAGTTCTAATAGGTTTACCTGCTGCCGGAAATGTAGTGATCCAATCAATTCCAATCGCGGTATAAGTATATGATGAAAACGATTGAGAATCTCTTAAAGAATTCTGGACTACCAGGGCCAAGAGGCAATTTAGAACTTTTATATTTATTTTCAAAAAAAGCCACAGAAAACGAAGTAGATGAATGTTTTTCCTTCTATAAAGATGATTTGCATAATTCTCCAGAAGAATTTGTTGTAATGTGTGGGATAGTTGGGTATTGCATTTTAAACAAAGATAATATTAAAAAGACGTTAAAAACGATAAAAAAATATGCGTCTCATAGTAGCTGGAGAATTAGAGAAGCAGTTGCTATTGGTATCCAAGAAATTACAGAAAACAATACGACTGAGATAATTAATAATCTTGAAAAATGGACGGATGGCAATGACTTAGAAAAGCGTGCTGTTGTTGCAGCTTTATGTGAGCCAAAGCTTTTAAAGGAAAAATCATTTATTATTGAATTATTTAAAATTCTTAATAAGATTACGATGAGTTTTAATAAGATCGATGGAAAACTTTCTGAAAACCAAAATTCTTTACGAAAAACGCTTGGATATGGATGGAGCGTTGCGATTGTTTCTCTACCAGACGAAGGCAAAGTAGCTTTCGAGAAAATCGCAAGATGTAATAATAAACATATTAAATGGATTGTGAAAGAAAATTTGAAAAAGAAGAGATTAACTGTATTGGATAAAAAATGGGTTGAGAAGTTGCTTGCCACCTTCGTCTAATGGCGCATTTATGGTTCAACTCCCGTTGGTCGCTTCGATCTTAGCCACATTTTCATCTCCGGGAGTACCCTCTGGCAAAACGTCGCTTACCCCACAAACATTAGAAGAAACGGCAGCGGAAAAGAGAAAATAATTATGAATGAAAAATATAAACAAATAATCGTTATGGGATGCTCTGCAAGTTATTCTTTAAGTGACGATGCATGGCAAATGGCAGACAAAGGTGATGCTCAAATCAGATTGGAAGAAGAAAATATCTCCCTTCCTCCAAAGTTTGCTGATCCGTTATTTTTATCTCGAAAAGATATTCTTGAAAATTTTGAAAATGTCCATAAAATTCATCTTACCCTTGCTTAAAAAGAAATTAACACAATCTTTAATCTTGGCTATAAATAAGAAGATTTCTTGAGTTTGCTCATGTTTGCGCAATTGAAATACTTTTGAAAGATATGATGATGCATGAAACGCTAAAAAAATACGGAGGAGAAGCAGAATTTGTTTTTCAAAAATGAGCAAAGAATTTGACGGGTGCTTCTAAAGGCCTAAACATTCTTAATACTGCTATAAATAAAATATTTACCACATTTATTGTTTTTTTTTGTTATATTAATATAATGAAACCCTATTTGATGCTATAATTGAAGTAACTTAAAATTTATGCAATAAACGAGGTAAACCAATGCCTAATCAGATGCCTGAGAATTTAAAGAATATTAAAGATATACTGGATTTAGATGAGGAATTACATAAAGTATCGCCTGAAGCTGAACCTGTTGGTGGCAAGGCTGGTGTAAGGTCCAGGCGAGGTGATATTAATTTTCAGTTAAAACCTGAGGAACTGGAAAGCTACTTAAATAAATATATTGTTGGTCAGGAAGAAGCAATAGAGATTATTGCTACAAAAATATGTACCCATTTTAACCGCATGCACTTAGAACAGGAATTACCTGAAGATGAGAAGATAGTTGGCAATATTAAAAGCAACATGTTGCTCATTGGCCCTACTGGTGTGGGGAAAACATATATTATTAAATTGATAGCAAAAAAGATTGGTGTTCCGTTTGTAAAGGCCGATGCAACTAAATTCAGTGAAACGGGGTATGTGGGTGGTGATGTTGAGGATCTGGTACGAGAATTAGTACACGAAGCTGATGGTGATATAGCTAAGGCAGAATATGGGATAATCTACTTAGATGAAATTGATAAAATAGCTTCTAGTGGTACTGTGTATGGACCGGATGTATCTCGTGCGGGAGTTCAGCGCAACCTTTTAAAACTTATGGAAGAAGCAGATGTTGACCTTAAAACACCCCATGACTTAGCATCACAGGTTGAAGCTGCAATGGAGGCACAGCGTACAGGAAAGGTAACCCGCAAAAAGATCAATACCAAGAATATTCTGTTTATTGTTTCCGGTGCATTTGGGGGCCTGGAGGACATTATTAATAAACGCTTAAATAAGCAAGCTATTGGTTTTGATAAATCACAGGTGAGGCGCGAGGATAGGCAGAGTGTCCTTAAAATGGTAAAAACACAGGACCTTATTGAATATGGTTTTGAATCAGAATTTGTTGGGCGTTTGCCTGTTACAGTTGTGCTCAATGATCTGGACCAGGAAGGTTTGTACAAGATTTTGAAGAACAAATACAGTACTGTTGTACTGGGCAAAAAGCTAGATTTCAGGGCTTACGGTATAGACCTTGAATTTACCGATGAAGCATTACGGATGCTTGCATCCAAAGCTTATAAAGAGCGTACAGGAGCCCGCGGGCTGTTGAGTGTATTTGAAAAAACGCTGATTAAATTTGAAAAAACACTCCCATCCACTGATATAAAAAAGCTTACTGTAGACAGGGAAGTAGTTGAACACCCTGAAGAAGTATTAAAGCGAATACTGTTGAGTGATAACATTCGCAAATTCCAGAAAGAATTTTTAATAAAGCATGGTATAGTGATGGAATTTGAGGATGAAGCATTACAGATTATACAGGAAAAGGCCCGTGCAGCTGGGATGAGTATAAAACAGTATTGTGATGATTTATTCCATGATTATCCTTATGGGATTAAATTAATGAATCTTGAAAGATTTATAATTACAAAAGCTGCCGTTGAAGACCCTCAAGGGTATATTGATGAATATATCCGTAATTATTACAGCCAGAAAAAATAGGTTATTCTATTATAGATTTTATTAGTTGACATTTATTAAAATGTTCATATATACTACCTTCATAAAGGCTGGTAGGCTTTGTATATAGTGAGGGAACAATGGCTACAACTGAAGACAGAAAGAAAAAATCAAAGAAAAAATCTACTCTTTTTGATAAGGTTTTTACACTCATTATTCAGTATAAAGAAACATCTCTTTTTAGATGGGTGTATAATCATCCTGGTATTGCTATGAGCCTTGTGGCACTCTGGGGTATCATTATTGTTGTTATGTTCATGTGGTTTGTTATTTCTCTGGCTACCCCTTGATGTACTGATAATCTTTAGCAACTAATTTTACCTGCGCACTGAGGTTTGATATGTAAGCATTCCTTTCCTGATGAATTGTTCCTTTTTTGTCATATTCTTCCCTGGTTATTAACTCAATTGCCTGTTCAATATCTCCATTAACTTTATCAAGGTAATCTAATAGTAATTTTTTGTATTTCTCAGTTGCTTTTAATGATGCGGTAAAAAAAGATACTACGTCATCTTCGGTATAAACAAAACCATGGGCCATACAAAGAATCTTTACTTCAAGGGATGCCATTTTTTCCAGTGAAGAATAATACTCTTCATATGATGATAAAAATTCAACCTGAACATCCTGTCCATTCATTCCCTGAGGAACACCCACAGCTTCACCAGGGCATAACATTTTGATTTGGGGGAAATAATACGCCAAGGAATCACGAGTATGTCCTGGTACTTCATACACAATGCAGGTAAGATCTCCAAGATCAATAGTATCACCATCTTTCACAGGTAAGGTTATATCAAAACTGGAAAGTGAAACATCCTCCTGGCCTGTTATATCTGCAAATAACGGTTTTTGGATGTTGCTTAAGTGAGTCATAAAATCAATAACTGACTGTTTTGCAAGTAGTTGCTGAATGCGATCTGCACCTACTATGGTTAATCCGGGAATTTTTTTTAAAAGATATGGAATAGCTCCCAGATGGTCGTAGTGTGAATGGGTTATTGCTGCATAATTGAGTTTTTGCGGATTACCCAGAATAGTTGAAAGATCAGTATAATATTTTGGGGCTAAAAGATTAATACCTGCATCTATCATCATAATCTTGTTATGTCCCTTAATAATATAAGCTGGATAGCCTATATGCCCTATAACCTGACAATAATCGTTAATTGTTCCCTGTGCAAGTAATTTCATAATAACCTCGTATACAATAAGGTTTATACTATGAGCTATCGCCCATGAATTAAAAACAATTCATTTATAAAAAAAATACTGCATGATTATTGCTACAAGATAATAACCTTAAAATTTTTCAATAACATTTGGTATATTCAGATTTTTTTATTATATTGCGTAATGATAATTATTTTTTGTATAATAATGATAACAAAGCTACATTGTTTTAAAATAAGGAATATATATATGGGTGGTTTTACAATAAAAAGGAACGGATTATTGTTACTACTGTTGCTTTTATGGCCGTTGAGCATCTCCGGTTATGAGGTTAATATTGCAAACGTCCGACCAAACTTGATGAATATTAGAACCACTAATGGGAAGTTGTATGCGTATATAGTTTTACTGTTTAATGAAAATCCGCATTTTGTCAATTTAATACAGGCTGATAGTATACCTGTAAGGCTTATGCAGACACCTGGCTTTAATGTTATGCAGTATGAAGCGTATATTAGAACACTTCAGGATGCACCCTTGAAAGGACTGGCACAGCAAATTCTCCAAGTGTATAAAGAGCCGGATAAAGTAACAGATACTGAATTAGAACAACTGACACAGAAACTGGAATATAGAAATATAGTATTACGTTTTTCAAAGGCCAAGGATGGAAATGGATCAAGATATCTTCTTG
Organism: Spirochaetota bacterium; assembly: GCA_040756435.1. NCBI lineage: Bacteria > Pseudomonadati > Spirochaetota > Spirochaetota bacterium. The sequence continues at coordinate 79,911 of JBFLZD010000001.1, forward strand.
ACTATTGCATTTTTGGTAAACGAAAGCCGGTAACCATTAATCATCCTCTTTTTAATATTAAGGAAAAAATATTTAATATCCAGCCTTTGATTTATTATGATGAATTTTCAACCAGCAATTCAACCTTCTATTTTGACATGATATACATAAATCCTGATGAAGTGTATAATGATTATATTATATCAAAAAGAATAATTGAAGGGAAATCCTGCGAGAATATGTTTTTTGTTGGTGCACATGTAACTGAAGATATAAAGTATTGCATAAAAAAAGCTTTTGCCAGCAAGGAAACTATATTTGATGAAATCTGGAGAATGTTTGAAATACATGAGTTAACCCATAAAATCCTGAATAATTACTATTATTTCTTTGATCAGGTAACAGGCGAAGAGCTTGCATTAAGCAGCACCATTTATTATAACACGTATTTAGGATTGGGAATACTTTACAGCTACTTAGATTACAACACTATTAATCCACATCGCATTGCTGCTACAAATTTCATTAAGTTCTTATCACTGTATACTGCTAATAGTGAGTATATTGAAAAGCCAACACTTATAAAACAAATTCCACTTGAAGATATAAAGAAGATTGCAAAACTTCATTTTGAAACAACTATAAAAAATCTAAAATAATGAAACTTTTAAAAACTGTTTTTTAGAAGTACCCATAAACTTTAATTGCGTAACCTGATAGGGTTCTGCAGAGTCATTTTGTCTATGGAAAACCCTTTTTTACCAGTGTAAGCGTTGGAATATTCCAGCACAGTACTTAATTGATGTGCAGTAATATGTTCTTGTTGGGTAAACAGTTCTTCAAGCTGTTTCCATATGAGCACAGTTTTATCCCTTGCAACCCTGAACAGGTCATCTACAGATTCATAATGCAGTCCCGGCTCTCCGGTGGGGGTAAACCATCGTTCACGATGAAGATTCAATATGTGTCGGTTAATTCTCCTCCCATCGGGGTATCGTACCAGAAAATCGCTGTAGAATCTTTTTTCTAGAAAGCGAAGTAGCTTAACTAACTGTGGACTGTTATTTTTTTTAATCATGTACACAAAAGGCACACATTTTACAGCAATGTCAAACATGTCAAGGGGTGTGTAAGGAAATAATGGTGTAGTTATTTTCAGGGAAGTATTGGTATGGGCGATAGCTCCTGCAATTAAATCCTTGATGGCTTTATACTGAACAGAACCTTTTACTGGAAGCATTACGTACAGATTATAGTCAAATGGCTCAGAATTAAAAAAATATGCCATATACTGGTCAATAGTATATTCAAAAAGAAGATGCTGATTTCTATAGAGGGATATTCTATTGTCTTTGAATGTGGGAAAACCAGACCAGTAAAACACAAATGGATGAAACAGCGCATCGACCACCCAGTGTGAAACATATCCATAGAAAAAACCTTTTTGATAATACATCCATTCGCTTGGTTCATGTGATGAATGCTTTACAATGGTAGAAAACATATAATGAATGATTGGCATGCCGTCATCGGAATGTAACAGGTGTTTTATAGAATTCCCAAAAAATATATCTCTTTTACCAGGGATATAATCAAAAAGGTTTGGAACAAGTAGTCCTGCCATGGCAGATGAAGTAAAAAGGGGATTGGTAAATTGTATATCCAAAAGATGTGTTGCGTAATTGGGATGCTTTTGCTTTTTTAATGACTTAACAGATTCAAAAAAAATTCTTTGATGGGTTATTAATCCGGGCATAGGTCTACATGTCTGGGGGATTTAAAAAATCCCCCAGATACAGTGTTATCGTTTATGGCATTGAGTACATAGTGTTGGGGCTTTACCACCTTTTGTCCGGTGGCATCCTAAACATTTACTATGAATGGCATTATATCCTTTATTCTGTGTTTCCCAGTGGCAACCACTATCGCCGCATTTTTTTGCGGTATTGCCGGTATGATGACATGTTTTGCAATCGGTAATCCCTTTATTTTTATGAATCTGGTGATCAAATGTAACAGCACTCTGTTTGGGTGATGCGCTGGTTTTTTTAACTTTCACTACACCCTGTGCAAAAATAAATGCCGGGATGAGTAGAGCAATGAAACACACTATAAGTATGTTCTTTTTATTCATAGAGCCTCCAATATAAAATATTTAAATAATAATTATTTTCGGATATACACATCATTTTCCCATACACCATCGAAGGTTGTTCCATCTTTCAAAATAAGCTTCCCTTTCCCATGACGTGCATCATCCTTCCATTCCCCTTCATATCGTGTGCCGTCAGCCCAGGTATAAATGCCAAAACCATTTCTCTTACCATCAACCCAGCTACCCCGGTAACTATCGCCATTTTTCCATTTGTATTCACCTTCACCATTACGCAGGTTGTTTTTATAGTTGCCACGGTAGGTATCACCATTGTTGAATGTATATTCGCCAAGGCCTTCACGGATACTGTTTTTAAAATTTCCTTTATATGTACCATTCTCATGAATGGTTGTACCAACTCCATTATTGCAATCACCTTCTTTGCAATTTTTAGGTGCCGAAGCACAGCTTATAGAAAATATGAAAAGTATAATAGTAAAATATTTTATTATTTTCATACTGCTCCTCCCGTTCTTAGAAATAAATCTATATGGTGTTTTTACTGAAGGCATTGTATAAAATGAATTAATATTACGCAAATAGTTTTTTTAAAAAAATAGGTAAGGGCGATAGTTCAATAGAAGGGAAGATTTTAGAGTGTAAAAAATACTAATTTGTATATAAAATATTAATGAACTTTTGCAATTGAATGCTACATTATATAATGTTGAATAATAATACGGTAGCACTTGGTCATTCAGGATAAAGCTATGTAGTCCTGGTAGTGGTATTGGTAATTTTGCAGCAAAAAAGGTTGTAGTATTGATTGGCACTATTACTTAGTAACAAGGGAGAGATCTATGAACGATGACACCATGGTAGATTTAACGACAATCAGAGAATTGCGTGAGTTAGAAGCATCATTGCGTAATGAGATACAGACAGCTAAAAGCGATATAATACGTGATTTACAAAAGAAGGAAGAATATCTTACCCATCTTATTCGTGTATTAATTGCCAAAGTTGATGCACTGGAGCAGGAAAAAAAGGCAGTATTTCAGGAAAAACCAAAGCCAAACACCAGACGGCTTTTCCGTATATAATAATTAGAATATATAAATAAATTTTTTTGAAAAAATAATAGCTTGTGATATAAGGAGTGTATGACCGCATAGGTGATGACCTCACCATGCGTTTCTATATAAAATTCCGTACCACAAGTACGGAATTTTTTTATTGTGTAACATCCTCAATCCACTGTAAGTAGTCATGTGATCCACACGTAATTGGTAGTGATATAATTTCAGCCACTTCATAGGGGTGTATTTTTTTTATTGTTTCTTCAATAGTGGTATAAAGATTACTTTTTGTTTTGATGATAAGAAGCAATTCCTGGTCATTGCATATTTCACCTTTCCATGTATAAATAGAAGTAAGTTCTGGAACAATATTGACACAGGCAGCTAATTTTTGTGAAACAAGGGTATTGGCTATATCCAACCCCACTTCTCTGTTAGGGACAGTACAAAAAATAACGCAGTATTCCATCATCAACTCCTGTTAAAAAAATATAAATTATTTATTTTTCCAATCGCTTTTTTCTTCTCATTTCGGCTTCGCGATATCGGCGTATTTGATCTTCAGTCTCAGGCTGTAACGGTGGAACTTTTTTTGGCATACCCTTTTCATCCAGGGCAACAAAAGTAAGATATGCTGATGCAGTATGTCGCACTTCGCCTGTAATAAAATTTTCGGCCTCAACGCGTACACCAACTTCCATAGATGTAGTGCCAACATAGTTGACACTTGCTTTTAACCGTAACAAATCACCAATATAAACAGGACTGTGAAAATCCAATCTGTCAATAGAAGCTGTCACAACAAGACAACCTGCATGTCGGGAAGCAACAATGCCTCCAGTGTTGTCAATAAGTTTCATGATAGTCCCGCCATGCACATTTCCAGCTAAATTGGCATCCTGATGGGTCATCTGCTGTACTATTGTTATAGTGCTTTCATTGACGGCTTTTGGATTCATATAGCTACTATTCCTTCAATAGAATTAAAATTACAGGGAATAGTGTATTTTTATATATGGAAATCACAAATTTTTGCAACCAAAAAATCAAATCAATTGTCAGCATATAAATGCATTAAAAATATGGGTATATGGTGCCTTCACGGATGATGTTTACATATTCATTATTTTTATCTATGCAGTCAACGAACATAATAGGTATATCATGCCAGTAAACAGATCAGAACTTGTATCATTCTATTCACATATGGCAGGGGTTGTTGCTGCCATCGTTGGGTTGTTAGTGTTAATTTTTACTGCTGATAAGCCTCTTATACAGGTACTATCGGTTATATATGGTATTTCAGTCATTATACTGTTTACGGCAAGCACCCTGTATCATGGGCTGAAGCAACAGGAAAATGAAGATTCACCATGGAGAAGATTTGACCACATGGCTATCTTCATCATGATTGCAGGAACGTATACTCCAGTATGCTATATCTATTTAGATTATCAAACTGCTCTGTATATTATTGTTGCCCAGTGGTTACTGGTGGTATTGGGTATTATCTTCAAGATATATTTTTTCAATGCTCCGCGTTTTATATATACTGCAATATATTTGGCCATGGGATGGATGGCTATAGTGGTAATCAAGGATATTGTCAGGATTATGGATACTGTATCGCTGTGGTATCTTTTTTTAGGTGGTATTGCGTTTACCATTGGCGCACTGTTCTATATCATAAAGTGGCCTCAAAAGAATAATGGACATGTTGGTTTTCATGAAATTTTTCATGGTTTTATTTTGGCGGGTGCTTTCTTTCATTATATGATGGTATACCATAGTATACAATACATACAAAATATTCATTAAAACGATAATTATTCCCACACTTTTTAAAGATCACATATACACCGTAAATATCAAAAAAATTATATTACACTTGACGAAATTCTTATACGGGTAGTATTTTTGTTGTAATTATAGGGGTTGTTATATTTTTGGGGTTGATTCTAGATATGGTTTTAACTGATTATTTAAATAAAAAGACAATACTTATCAATCCGTCGGTAAAAGACCGATGGGAATTAATTGAATCAATGCTTGATGTGGCAATTAAAAATAAAGCTGTAAAATCCGAATATCGTGAAACCATAAAAAAAACGCTGTTTGAACGTGAAAAATCAATGAGTACAGGCATAGGGAAGGGAGTGGCTATACCTCATTGCAGTTGCCCGTATGTTGATGATGTGGTGATGATAATGGCGTTGAGCAAGAAAGGTATAAACTTTGATTCAATTGATAATATGCCAGTGCATATAGCTATTCTTTTAATTGTTCCCAAGGACAAAATCTCACAGCATATCAAAACACTGGCAAATATAGCAAAACTTATGAGTGATGATACATTGCGGGAAGCGCTTTCAGGTGCAAAGGATGCCCAGGATATTATAAAGATTTTGAAAGAATATGAACAAAAAGGAAAAAAACAATAACACATCTCAAAGCCTTATTTCTCCATTATCATTAGAAGAAGAGGATTTTGAAAAAAAATTACGCCCACAGTATCTCAATGAATTCATAGGGCAGAAGCAACTTACTGAGAATATGCGTATTTTTATTGAGTCAGCAAAACTACGCAAAAAACCCCTGGACCATGTACTGCTTGCTGGCCCACCGGGGCTTGGGAAAACCACACTTGCTTTCATTGTTGCAAATGAGCTTGGGGTAAATATCAAGGCAACATCAGCGCCAGCAATTGAAAAACCTGGTGATATGGCTTCAATGTTAACCAATTTAGAGCCAATGGATGTCCTGTTTATTGATGAGATACACAGGCTGTCGCCCACCATTGAAGAGTTATTATATAGTGCCATGGAAGATGGTGAGCTTGATATTATTTTAGGCCAGGGTGTTGGTGCAAAAAGCATCAAGCTGCAACTGGCGCCATTTACCCTTATAGGTGCAACTACCAGAACAGGGTTATTGACGTCAGCACTACGCGACCGGTTTGGCATTCCGCTCAGGCTGGACTATTATGAAATTGAGGATTTAGAAACGATAGCTAAAAGGACAGCAAACATTATTGGTTGCATAATTGATGATATGGCGGCGCAGGAGATAGCACGGCGTTCTCGCCGAACTCCTCGAATAGTTAACAGGCTTGTAAAACGTGTACTTGATTTTGCGATAGTTATGAAAAAAAATTCAATTGACCTGGAAATAGCACGGTATGCGCTGGACAGGCTTCATATTGATTCTTTAGGTCTTGATGATATGGACCGAAAGATACTGACAACTATCATTGATAAATATGATGGAGGTCCTGTTGGTATAAAGACAATTGCTATCTCAATTGGTGAGGAGATAACGACGCTGGAAGATTTTTACGAACCTTACCTGGTACAGATTGGCATGCTGAAACGAACTCCCCGCGGCAGGGTAGCAGCACGACTGGCATATGAACATTTGCAGCTTCCCTACAAAGGCATAGACGAATCAAGCCTGTTTTAGCAGTTCAGGTAATACCACACATCTTCATTCATTTGCAAAAACCACAATTAGAAACGTATAACTTTTGTAGCTTTCATTAAGGTTTCAGTAATGGTATACATGTTGGATACAATGCCAACCTTCAACTGGTCTTTTCGCTTATAAAAATCTAAGCATGTGCCGCAGTTAATAATCTGTACACCTTTTTGTGCAATTTCCTGCAATGCGGGCAATACCGGTGAACCTTCAGTGGTTAAGAATATGCCTGAATTAATGAATATGATGGTGGATGGCAGCATATTGGCCTCATTAATGGTATTGATGAATGATTTCATCAAAAGCTGGCCTAATTCCTGTTTTCCCTGACCAAATTCGTTGGATGTAATAAAGAAGACAATGTTTTCATTAACATACTCCATTGTTACAGGTTGTGAAACTGGTTGTGATTGTGGTTGTGTACCTTTGCTTAATTTGAGGATAAAGTAATCGCCCTGTTGTGTAGTTGTTACAGAATATCCAGTATTTTCTGCAAAACGAGTTACATTGCCCACTGCGGTGTCACTGCTCACCAGTACTGTTAGATTATCGGGATTATCCTTTTCTATTGTTTCTTTGGTTAAAAGTACTGGTTTTGGACATTCAAGCCCTCGTGCATCTATCTCTTTCATAACTATCTCCCTTAAAAAATTTTTTAATTAAGATATTGACCGGTAACTATCGTACAATGTAATACGTACTATGGAGTATAAAACGTACTTTGATACATTGCTATTTTAAACCCATGTGGTATAATAATTATACGTGGGCAGATTTTTAAAACAATTTTTTTAACAGGGTTCTGAATGGATAAAATTTTTAAACGGGATTTTAAATACAGGGAAATACCCTATAACTATACATCATTTTCCGATAGAGAGATAATCTTAAAGTATTTTGATGCACAGACCTGGGATCTGGTGCAGGCTCTCAGAGCCAAGCGGCGAACAGGCAGAAGTGCAAAACTCCTTTTTGAGAATATTGGCGATATCTTTATCATAGACAGAAATCCCTATATTCAATATGATATTGTGGAAAACCCTGCCAAGCTGAAACATCTGTATAAACGGCATCAAAGAAGGCTTGCAACCGTTAAAGAAGGTGCCAATGGTGACCAGCAGGTCCTGCAGTTTATAGAAAAAATTGAACAATTAGATCAGGCTTTTTTTAAAAAGCTAAAAGAAACAAAGAAAGTGCAGGAAAAAATTTTTAATAAATTAAAACATATCACTGCAGCTGGTAATATTCATTTTAGCCCTTTTCATCGTGCATCACATGTCACTGACGCCACAGACTGGCGTGTGGAATACCCTGTTGTTGTGGTGTATCCTGATTCAGTGCATGAAGTACAGGAACTGGTGAAGGCTGCAAAAAAGCTGAATCTTGTTATTATTGCACGTGGTGGTGGCACAGGACTTACTGGTGGGGCAATTCCGCTTTTGCCTAACACCATGATAATTAACACTGAGAAATTGAACAACATTGGGAAAATTGAAAACACAACTATTAATGGTAAAACTATCCCCACCATTACGGTTGAGGCTGGTGCGGTAACCGAAGATGTAATGGAGTATTGTGAACATCAGAACTATATATTTGCTACTGACCCTACATCAGCATGGGCCTGCACTATTGGCGGCAATATTGCAGAAAATGCAGGTGGCAAGAAGTGCGTCATGTGGGGTACCTGCATCGATAATATACTTTCATTTGATATTGTAGATCACAATGGTGATATCATAACAGTATGCAGGGCAGATCATCCCTACCGGAAGATATTACCCGGTGACGAGGTTGTCTTTACTGTAGAAAAAAATAAAAAATTACTAAAAACAATAACCTTATCGGGGCTTGATATTCGAAAAAAAGGCTTAGGGAAAGATATTACCAATAAAGCACTTGGTGGATTGCCAGGACTGCAGAAAGAAGGTTGTGATGGCATTATTGTTAATGCAACGTTTGTTCTGTACAGGCCGTTTAAGTATACCCGTTCTGTATGTTTTGAGTTTTTTGGCAATAATATGATCAATGCCTCAAAAGCTATCGTTGAGATAGTAAAGACTTTTGAGGATGACCCTGTTGTGTTTTTAACAGCCTTAGAGCATTTTGATGAACAGTATGTGAAAGCTATTCAGTATAAGAACAAATCTTCTCGTACTGAAATCCCCAAAGCAGTACTGGTAGTTGATATTGAAAGTGATGATGAAGCAAAGTTAGAAGAGGCTACAGAAGATCTGGTAGTAAAAGTTAAGCAATTCAACACTGAAGGGATCATTGCAAAGGATGCTGAAACCAGAGAAAAATTTTGGCAGGATAGAAAAAATTTAAGTGCTATAGCAAAACATACCAATGCGTTTAAGCTGAATGAGGACATTGTTATACCTCTGGAAAAGTTGCAGGATTTTTCGGATTTTATTGAAAAATTAAATGTCAAAAAAGAACTGGAGAATAATATACAGATTATACGCGCACTTATTGATTACCTGCAGGAACAAGTCAAGACCGAGGAAGATGATGTATGTATTGAACGCTGTCATGCAGGAATTGGGCAGTTACTGTCGATGCAGTCGCGCTATACTGATATTCTTAATAATCTTGATACTGCAGCTAAGGATTATTTCAAGTATGACTCGGAATATGCACTCAGGCTGAATTCGGTTTTTCAGCTCATACAGAATAATGAACTGAGTATGGACTTTGATACAGAAGTTGATAAACCTCTACAAAAGCTTTTTTACGGTTATGATGATATACTGGAAAAGATACAGCAGGTAAAAGAAGCTACAGGGAAGCGCCGTATTGTTGTTGCTACCCATATGCACGCAGGTGATGGTAATGTACATGTCAATATTCCCGTACATTCAAATGATTATCTTATGATGCGTGATGCTGATGAAACTGCAGCAACCGTTATGCGTCAGACGGTAGCACTGGGCGGTGTGGTCAGTGGTGAACATGGCATTGGGCTTACAAAAATACGGTTTATTGATGATGAAACCCTGGAAAAGTTTGCTGAATACAACCGCTATGCTGATCCAGAAGATCTGTTTAATCCTCTAAAACTTACAAAGGATTTTAACTTAGAAACCATCTATACGCCATCGTTTAATCTTCTAGAAGGGGAAGCTTTCATTTTGAAGGCTACAGACTTAGAAACGGTATTCAATTCAATTGCAACATGCATCCGTTGTGGTAAGTGTAAATCTGTATGCAATACGCATTATCCGGATGGGGTGGTCTTCTATAATCCACGAAACAAAATTTTGGCCACAGCTCTTATTATGGAGGCTGTTCTGTATGATATACAGACCTCAACATCACTGAGTTTTAAGCATTTCAATAATTTGCGTGAAATTTCTAACTATTGCACCATATGCCATAACTGCCAGAAGCCTTGTCCGGTTGCTATCGATTTTGGTAATATTACGCTGAATATCCGTTCTATCTTAGAGGAAAGGCGAAAATCCACCTTTAAGCCAGTTACCTCGTTCACATTATTTTACCTGAAGCAGAAGGGATATTACATTAATAAAATATTTAGAATTATACTCCTGAAATGGGCATATAGCATGCAGAGGTTAGGCTTTTATGCAGCCAAGCCTGTTTCCCATATTCTCAGTGTGATCACCCCTTACATTGCTATGATGCTTAAAGGCAGGCTCCCAAAATCGGGGAGTAAAACCCTGCGCGATGAGCTTAAATTAAAAAGCAGCAACACATTTTATGTATTCAGAAATAAAAATAAACCTGTTGTAAAAACTGTAGTATATTTCCCGGGCTGTGGTTCAGAACGAATGTTTCCAGAAATCAGTATGGCCACTATTGCTCTGTTATACAATGCAGGTGTCAGAGTTATCATACCGCCAACGTACCTGTGCTGCGGTTACCCAATGAAAGCCAATGGCAAATTGGACCAGGCACGTATAAAAACCAATGAAAACAGGGTTATATTCCATAGAATGGCCGATACGTTTTCTTATATGGAAATTGAAGATATTGTGGTTTCGTGTGGGACATGTTATGAAATGTTATCCGATTATCATCTTGAAGATGTCTTCAGGGGCGCAAAACTTATTGATATCAATGAATTTATAGCCCGTGAAGGATTATACTCACTGTCAATACGTGATAGTTTGATTTACCATGAACCGTGCCATACACCTATGAAACTCATGGGATATCAAAAGACATTTTCCAAATTATTCAATACAAAACCCCTAGCAGTTCCTAACTGCTGTGGTGAAGGTGGAACACTTGCATTATCAACTCCTGATATATCCAATACACTTCGCGAAAGGAAAGAAACTAACATAAGAACTGCTATAAAAAAGAAAAATGTGTTGGTGCTTACAACATGCCCAAGCTGTGTGCAGGGTTTATGCAAAATTCAGGATAGCGTTAAAGTTACCGGGAAATCGTTAGTAGTGTATTTGGCAGAACAATGTTTGGGCAAACACTGGAAAAAAGAATTTATTAGAGCAATACAAACGGAAGGATTTGATAAATATATTTATTAGTTACTGGAAGTAAAATATTAGGGCAAATCATACTACTACTTTATCCCTGTATAATTCTTCAATCTGTTGGGATGTATAACCAAGCTTTTTTTCTAAAATTATACGCGTATGCTCACCCAAAGTAGGTGCGGGCATCCTTATACTCATTTCACATTCAGAAAGCTTAAAGGGGAACCCGGGGATATCTATTGCTCCAAACTGAGGGTGTTCAATTTTCTGAAACATTTGACGCATTTGTAAATTACTATCATGATTTATCTCCCAGCTTGTATATGCAATTCCACAGGGGGTTTTCTTACGTTGTAAAATTTCAATAATTTCCTCAGAGGTTTTTTTCTCAGTCCATTCCTCAATTAATGATACTGCTTCGCTGTGATTTTTTATCTGCACAATAATGTTTTCAAATTTGGAATCAGTAGCCATTTCAGGCTTACCTATTATGCTAGTTAAGTCCTTCCATTGGCGAGGTGTGAGTGCAACAATTGCCACTTTGCCGTTTTTTGATCTAAAAAATCCATAAAAAGGCATTCTGTCAGTTGAGTTAAATTCTTATACCCTAACCCTACACGTTCAAGTGAACCAGGCACAAGGTTATGGACAAAGATATCAGCATGTTCAGACATCTTTTTAATAACTTCACAACCTCTTGGATCGTGCCAATTGACTGGTATGCCATATTTATTGCGATTGAAAACAGAGTAACAGCGTTCGGCACCAGCCATCAATTTAAAAATAAGTCTAAGCGTATCACCCTGTGGTGGTTCAACCTTGATCACTTCAGCACCCATATCTGCTAAGATCTGTGTGCATCGGGACCCGGATATAAATTGTGTGATGTCAATTACAGTGATTCCTGAAAGCAGCATACAAGACCTCCGTTTTCTCTGCACATAATACTATATATATGCATAACAGTTTCAAGCTCTTTACTAAAATGTCACGTATTAAAATGTAATTATTCTCATTAATGAATAATTGTTGTAAAAATCGTTGGAAGATTTATGTATTATCCCTAAATATACAGGTATGAACAACAAGTCAGATAATACAACAACCACTCTTTTAAGAAGTGGCAGATATATTTCTTTATTCTTGAAATATTTTTTTAATTAAATAGTATATACGGCAACTACAAATTTTATTATATCATATATATATAACATGCTGATACTGTATAAAATTCTGGATATATTTTTTCTGGTATTTCACTCTATCCTTACGGTATTTAATATAGTTGGCTGGATTTCTGTAAAAACCAGAAAAGTTCATTTTTTTGCTATGATAGTAACAGGATTTTCATGGTTTTTTTTGGGTATATGGTATGGGTGGGGATATTGTTTTTGTACCGATTGGCATTGGCAGGTACGGGAAATGTTGGGGAAACCAGTGCTTTTTAATTCTTATATTCAGTTTTTAGTTTATGAAATAACAGGGTACATACCAGATGCCACTATAACAGATTATTTTGTAGTAACAATTTATTTCATGAGTTTATTCATTTCGACAGTATTAAATATACGAGATTTTAAGAGGGATAAAAAAAAATGCTATTCATGATGAAATAAAAAACCCGATTATTAGTCGGGTTTTTTGCCAAATACAACGTGTTAGTATATAACAAGTATTTAAACTTACAAATGTTGTATTTATCGAATGGTTCTTACTGAAACAGCCCGGGGTCCTTTTTCACTCTGTTCAATAGAAAATTCTACTCGATCACCTTCAAAAAGAGTTTTAAACCCGTCGCCAGCAATCCCTGAATGATGAACAAAAACATCCTTACCATCATCCTGTGATAGAAAGCCATAACCTTTGCTTTCATTGAACCATTTTACTGTACCTTTTGCCATTGTGTGACACTCCATAAATAATTTGTTATAACAGGAGATTATACCTGTTACCGTTGAACATCCCGCATGTACTGTTTTAACTTGCCAATGGATAAGGAAGGAAAAACGAAGTAATTAAGAGGATACCAACTATCTAGTCATATGAAGTATAGCGTAATAATTGTCAAATAAAATAAATTTTTTTCAAAAGTTATGTTTTTTCAATTTTATTTCTGAATATAATTTAGTGAACAATATATAAAAAAGTGTACCTTCAAGTTGCCGATGGTAAGATAGTAGACTTAATTTATTTTATCATTTTTCTTAAAATGCCGATAAATCGTATAGGAGCATAAAGCAAATTAAATATAGAAAGGAACAATTACCATGAAACTAATTGAAAATTTAGAAGCAAAATTAGATGATCTCATGCATATATACGGATTGGTGGCACTCAAAGGTGGCACTGAAGTTGAAGATATGACATATGATGAACTGCTCTTTTTAAAACAGATAGCTATTAATCTTCCCGTTATTGTAAAAATTGGTGGTCCAGAAGCAAGAAATGACATCAGATATTGTAAATCGATAGCAATTGATGGTATCCTGGCACCTATGATAGAGTCAGAATATGCATTAGAAAATTTTATTACAGCAGTTTTGGATATATATAAAGAGGCAACAATGCCTTATCTGGCAATAAATATTGAAACAATTACTGCATACCATAACCTTTCAGCTATATATACAAATCCATATTTTTCATATATTAATCAAATTACTGTTGGGCGAAGTGACCTGTCGCAATCAATGAAAAAGAGAGTAGATGATGATGATGTGTTATATGCTACTGCAAATATTGTTAAAGCTGCAAAATTATCAGGCAAGGTAACATCGGTAGGAGGCCAGGTAAATCCTTCAAATGCTGAAGTGGTTCAAAAGATTATTCAACCGGATAGGATAAATACACGCCATCTTATTTTTGATTGTAAAAAAGCTGAGAATATTGCAAAATCCATACAACTGGGGCTTGAATTTGAATTGGATTTGTATAGAGCTTTCTCTAATGTTGAACCCGCCAAAAGTCATATATACCAGAAAAGGATTGCCGTTACATCTGACAGACTGGCAGTTGTGTAATATGACACAAAAATGTTAGCTTAAAAAAATTTTTTTTAAAAAAACTTGACTAAAACCACTCTTTCTAACGATATCCTTCCCCAATTGATATTACTTTAATTGCTAATAGTTTTATGGGGTTTTTCTATGTATTCTGTATTTGTTTTGATAATGGTGATTTCTTCGCTTTTGGTTCTGTTTATTTTGCCAAGAATTGAAAGTAAGCCAGATAAATACGATATCAGTAATAACTGGCAGTCAGTCTGGGAAGAGCGTTTAAAGATTGATAATTAAAAGGGGAACAGGTACATAAAAATAATTGTTATTATATGTAACAATGTGGCCTGTACCAGTGATTGTACCCTGCTATAAATAAGACCTATTACTGTCCCAATAATAAAAAATAATACTGCTAAATACAGTGAATGTGCTGCTATGCCTGGTATACTATATAACAGGGCAGCAATAACTATTCCTCCATACTTTCCAAAGAAAAAAGAAAGGTTATACTGCGCAAAACCTCTGAAAAAGAGTTCCTCACAGGGGGCTATAATTGCCACCATAATAAGCATTGATTCTAACGATTTACTGTTACCCTGATAAAAATGCAGTAGTAGAGTTGTAGGATTAAATTGCACAGCTATATTGCGAATAGGAATAAGGATAATAATCATAACAAAAAGGTAAAATATTTTTCTTTCAAAAGGGAAGTCAAAAGAAAAAATACGATCTTTAGTGAATAATCTTTCATCCAAATATTGGGCTATGATGATCAAAATAAGGAGTGTGATGCTGTACTGATAGAGAAAAGAAAAATAGGAATAATGAATAACCCATTTTAGTAATGGATACACCAATAGCATGGGTATAAATACTTTCCAGGATGGTCTTTGCTGAGCATATGGATTATCAAGCTTAACCATAGCAAATATATTTGTGGCAAAATGGAATTGGTCAAGCAATTAATTATGGTTTTTTATTGTTCATGAAATTTTTTTTCAAAAAAATAAAAAATTTTTACACTATTTTATAAGTTTTTTCATCTTCCAGCGTATTTATACATAAAAGACAAAAGTGGAGTTAATAATGCGCTGGATACTATTAATCTATATTTTTACACCATCGTTACTGTATGCACAATTATTAATTAATGAAATTGCATGCAATGTGTCAGGGAGTGATTGGGTTGAGCTTTTTCTTTATTCGGTTCAACCGTTGTCCATTGATATCTCTTCACTATATGTAACCATGTATTATGGTACAAATGAACCGCTTTCACAAAATCCAGTTACCATTTATAGCTATGACAGGACGGAAACACCATGGGATGATCGGTTTGTTGTGGTACACCTGACTGATCCGTTAACTCCTGATGAATGTGATGCAACTGGAGATAGCAATGGCAATGGTGTACTTGATGTATACTGCAATAATTATAGCAGCAGTCTTTGGAATACTGACTGTGTGGTTGCCATTGATACCGATGATGACCCATCAAATGGTGGTATCATTGATTTTGTTGCATATGCAAACAGAGATGGCAGCTTTAATCAATCTATTTTACAGTATGTTACTGCTGCAATACAGCATGGACAATGGTTGGGCACAGCATCTGAGGAGTGCATGGTTGATATAGGAAAAAATGGCCTGCAAGAATATCAGAGTATTATCCGGAAAGCAGCAGTGGATTCAAATTCATTAGATGATTTCGTTATAACACCATATCTAACACCCGGACATACCAATATACTGCCAGTTAACCATTCTCAAAATACATTTATTAAAATAAACAGGAAGGTTGTCCTCACTAAAAGCGCTATAGAACAATGTAAAATTTTTATACTAAAGCCATGCACGCTGAGGGTACGGCTTTTTTCCTCACAGGGATACAAAATGTATGAAAGTGAGCTTCTTTCAGCGTCACCGGGGTTTTATACTATCGATTGGGTACGGTACATAAAAAAAATGCGTTGCGGTTTGTATTTAGGAACTGTTGAGGCACAGGATAGTAAAAATCGGCAACGCGAGGAATTTTACTGTATTGTGGTTGAGTGATGGCTTCATTACTTGTTTCAGTACTGTTGATGCTACAGGCGTTTGAGACGGCTCAACCACTGGCACTTAGTGTATGGGCAATAGCTCCGGCATATCAGGCAAACCCTTCACCAATAATCTCTGGAGTAACGTATGCCAATCCTTTTGGATATCCGGACTTATATAGAACAACATCATTTATTCATACTGCAACAAATGGTTATTCGGCGGGATTACAATGGCAGTACTTTGGAATACCTGAATATCGTGAAGATACGGTTAGTGTTGGTGCAGGCTGGGCGATAGTTCCATGGATAAGCTTAGGCGTGGAAGTCCATGATTACATTCTTTCAATACATACAGAAGAGTATACCTATACACAAAGCTTATATGATTATGGAGTGTATTGTACCATCAAACCTTTTGACCATGTAAGCCTTTTTGTTATGCAGAATAATATCAGGAATTTTCATAATGATGGGTATATTCCTACTGAATCAATACTATCAGCACGTGTAGAAATTTTTAACGGATGTGCAATTGAATATAAATTACAGTATAGTGATTATATCTCACAGATTTTTAAAATAAATGGCTATATTACACGGTACTGCGCAGTTGATATTGCCTATAGCAGAGAATTAAACCTATCTTCTGCCGGGATTACTATACTGTGGGGTTCTTTTTTAATGCGGTATGAAATGAACCATCACTCCTTTTTGGGCAATACCCATAGTTTTGGATTGGTATATTCACATGCAGGGTTTATGTATGTATCTGGAGCTAAGTCTGTAAAAAAAGAAAAGCCCAAGTTAGACATACAAGTATGTACTGCTGAAGAATTAATAGGGCTTGATGTCATGTCGGAGGTATTGTGTCAGCGTATTATTAAGTATCGGTCAATGTTTGGTAATGTCAGTGTTGCGTCATTGTATCAATTGGGTTTATCAACACAGCAGATCCGTGATCTGCAACAATATACATACAATTATATTGAAGATGAAATAAGCAGAATACAAAACAATGAAAAGCAATCTTCAATAAAGCAAAATAATTATATTTCATACGAAGAAAAAAATAGACGGATAAAAATACTTTTTCAGTCCATGGTTGCTGCTGATATACCAGCGTATATTGCCATATCTTTAGCTGAAGAATATCAGAAATCCGGAGAAAAAGGAGTATTGCAGTCACCGTTGTTTAAAAGTTTATCTTCTTTGCAACAAAAGAGAGTTAAAACAGCATGCGGAATGCAGTGATACTATGGTTATATGTATATCTTGGTATAATGTTGCAGACACAAGCAATAGCTTTACAGAGTATATCCGTTGAATACAGACAGGATGCTCTGGATTATGGTGTGGAAAAAGAACATTACCTCCGCACCACTGTGACAATAGCAACAGATACCACAGAAGTAAATGCAGCAGTTGTACAATCACATGGTACAAAACATGCCACATGGTCATTTTCAGCTCAGGGTGACTATGCTGCAATTTCAGGTGGATATTATTTTATTAACAATGCCACCGGGTTGTTATTGGGAAAAGCTTCTGTGTATAACCCGGATCCCTATTCCATTCATGTTCAAAAACATGATGCATTCATATCATTATGTAAAAGTGGCAATCCACAGTATGCTATGTATGGGGTGGTTTCATCATTATTTAATGCAAGATGCTCATCTACCATAAAACTGGATGCAGGAGTTTCATATAAAGAATGTTATATTTCACCTGCTGATGCTCAAAATGGTGTATACCCATACAGTGTCCAGAGCTTACTATCACACTTTAAAAGGGAAGGACAATATACTGAACCAGTACAGATTATTACATCGTTTGTGCATGCAACCGTTAATCCTGCTGAGTATGTAACTTTACAGGGATGTTATTATTATACACATATATATTATAATAATGCACACATATTATTCAATGCAAATACACAGGATAATTATGCAATGGAATCATTTGGTGGGTACAGTCTGTATGCACACTATCAGGACAGTATTGTATCACTTTTTTCGGAATATGCTGTTTCACGTGTTTTGATAAAAAATGAAGGTAAATCGGGAGATAGATATAGTAAAGCATATTATTGTGGGGTATTGGTTAAAGACAAAAATTATAAAATCAGCAGTATTGTACAAAAGTCAGATAAAAACTTTTATGCCCCATTTGGCAATACATTTGGGGGAAATTCGCCACGCGATATTTATTATTATTTTGTCAGTGTTAAACCTGTAAAAAAGTTTGCATGTTCATGGATATATATAGACCAGAATAACCTTCTACCATCCACGTATTATACTGAATATCCACACAAACGTATTCATACTTTGCGTATGGTATATAAAAACAAAAATTTTTCTGTTAAATCGGATTATCGTTATGCACAGTTTTATAAAGGTGGGGAAGAAAAGGCATCACGATATCAGGAGGGTGTTAGATGGGGAATAACAAAAAACTCATCAATACATCTTAAATGTGGGTTGTATCAGGGGGATACTGTCGCATGGTATGTTGCATCAGGTATTGGCATAAAAGTTGGCAATCTGCAAAATGATTTTGGATCAGTTTATGCTCATACCAATGGCGAAAAAATATATGTAGCAATGCTTCCGCTCCCACAAACAAATATTATTTCAGATACTATCGCCGCATCCTCATTTTTTATTGTTGCACGCTTTCGTTTCAGTAATACATTTTGTAAGCTGTCAGCTCGATTAGTTATGCAGCTACAACCCCAAAAACAATCGACAGGGGAAGTTGGAGCAGCAGTGTGGTTTTAAAATTTTAGTTTTTTTGATACCGTGCTACAATCGTTATACATAGTTCAGTAAAATTATATAATAGTAATGCTATGGAAAATAAAAAAATAGATATATTGCAGAAAAAGTTGCAGGCTCTCAATCCCTATGTAATAGCCTATTCTGGTGGTAATGATTCAACATTTTTAGCAGCTATCTCCAAACATTTTTCATTGGATTTTTGCCTTGTTCACTGTATAAGCGAATTTACAATTCCAGGTGACACACAGCGTGGGCGCACGTTTGCCACAGAACATGACATCCCCTATCATGAGATTGCTATTTCAGTATTGGGGATTGTGGAGATAGTAACCAATACTAAAAACCGTTGTTATTATTGCAAAAAAGCAGTGTTTAAAAAAATACAGGAATTTGCATCCCAAAGTGGTTTCCAGAATGTGGTTGATGCTGGCAATGTGTCGGATACTTCTGATTATAGGCCTGGAAGAAGGGCACTTGTTGAGTTAGGTATTCATTCCCCACTTCTTGAAGCAGGTTTTACCAAAGAGGATATTATACAGGGATTACAACATTTCAATATCCCTTATTCAAAGGCATCCAATTCATGCCTTGCTACGCGCATTCCCTATGGTACAGGTATTACTCAGGATATACTTGACACTATACGGAAGGCGGAGGAATTTATTATTTCCTTAGGCTTTGATGGTGTACGTGTACGGTACCATTATCCTGTGGCACGCATTGAAGTAATGGTACAGGATATACAAAGACTCGTTGACCCTGAGGTTCGGAATAAAATCGTTGCGTTTTTTAAGCAATTGGGATTTTTATATGTTACGATGGATTTAGAAGGATTCACATCAGGTAATTTAAACAGGATGTTAGATAATGAGTGATGTTCTGGTAGCAATTATTGTTCGCAATAATGAGGAATTATTACGTCGTACATTAGACACTATCTGCAATTGTCCATATGCTCATGTCATGCCACTTATTATTGATGATGGCTCTTTTGACCAGTCGCCCTCAATTGTTTCTGATGTGGATGTGCATTTTGTGATGCATGAAGAGCCTTTAGGTTATGGAGGCGCACTCATGAGTGCATTTGCATATGCAAAGGATTATTCATTGAGTTTGTTATTTATGTTGCCCCTGGAAGCTTTTGCTGATTGGAACATAGTTTCCAGGTACCTATCCTTTTTTCAGGATGCGGATATCATTACCGGGAATAGATTTACCACACAATCTCTTGATGAAAAAAAGCAATATAAAGATATTGTACAGTATTTCAATCAGCACGCAGGCTTGAACATAGTGGACCCTTTTTCACCCGTAAAAGGCATATCTATGAACCATGCCGATTTATTTGAAATAACAGAATTTTCTGATGCTGCACTTGTGCAGATACTGATTCAGGCTGCACATTACAAGTTAAAGATAAAAGAATTTGAGTGTGTATATCCTGAGAAAGGATTACTATCTCATCTGGATGATATTGATAATATCACTGGACTTAAAGATTTTATTACAGGCGAGCTTCACCTTTACCCATATACAAAAGGGCATTAAAACGTGAAGAAGTCAGCTATTTACATAGTAGTATTATTTTGTATTTTTAAACTATCATGTACAACCCCTGAGGAACGAATCCCCAAATATTCTATAGCAACTTCTTCTGGCTATGGCATGCTGTTTATTGGCGATATGATGTTTGAATGGGCAGTAAAAGATATAATGCAGCGCTATGGTACAGATTATCCATTAAAGAAAGTTAAACCCTTTTTCCAATCTTTTGATTTTGTAATGGCAAATTTGGAATCACCATTAACAAATAACAGAACAAGTTTGGTATATCAAAAATATATTTTTAAAGCACCGCCTTCAATTGCATTTGTTATAGCTGATGCTGGTATTACAGCAGTTACTCTGGCAAATAATCATATGCTTGATTATGGTGGTACAGGATTATTGGATACATTGACTTCTTTATCTGATGCAAAGGTACTCTATGCTGGAGCAGGGAAAAACGAAACAACAGCATCTTTGCCGGTTATGCATCAGTTGGGGCCAGCACGCATTGCTGTGTTATGTTATACTCAGATTTCCTCAAAGGAAATGATTGCAAAAAATAATCCAGGTATAAATTTCTTTGAATTAAAGAAAGCTCAAAGTGATATTAAGAAGTATCGCTTCTGCGATAGTGTTATTATTAATATTCATTGGGGTAATGAATACTTTTACTACCCTTCATCAAAACAGATTGATATAGCCCATGCACTCATTAATGCCGGTGCGGATGCTATTATTGGTCATCATCCACATGTGTATCAAGGAATTGAAATATATAAAAATAAACCGGTTATCTACTCACTGGGAAATTTTCTTTTTGGCTCTATGCATGAAGGAATTAATGATAATATTGCCTGTGCACTGTACATGTCGGGAAACGGGAAAATTATTAAGATGCACATTTATGCAATCAAAGGAATATATACTGATGGAATTATACAGCCTGAAGTGTTAGAGGGGCCTTCGGCTATAAAAGTCTTTGATCATGTTCTTGAGATTTCAAAACCACTGGGTATTATTTTTACCAGCAGAACTACAAAACACAATAATTATGCTGAATTTATTTTCAGGTAATTACTCCATTAATGCTTTCAGTACATAATCCACGCTTTCTATCATTGATTGTATTTCATATCCACCTTCAAGCACCACCACAATCCTGTTGTTGGAATACCGTGTTGCAATATCCATAAGCATACGAGTAAACATGTAATATGCCCCACTTGAAAGATTTAATGATGATAAAGGGTCGCTTTTATGGGCATCAAAACCTGCTGATATGAGAATAAATTCGGGTTTAAAGTGGTCTAAAGCAGGAATAATAATTTCGCTAAAAGCACTTTTGTAAGTTTTATCATTGCTGCCAGGATTCATTGGTATGTTAATGGTATACCCGTAACCGGGGCCAATGCCTATCTCATCTACACTACCAGTACCGGGATAAAAGGGGAACTGATGTGTACTAATATAAAAAACAGAAGGGTCAGCCTCAAAGATATGTTGCGTGCCATTGCCATGATGGGCATCCCAATCTATTATGGCTATCTTTCGTATATTATATGTATATTGGAGGTAGCGTGCAACAATTGCAACATTATTAAAGATACAAAAGCCCATTGCTTGAGCTATCTCAGCATGGTGGCCGGGTGGTCTTACAGCACAAAATCCATTAGTGGCCTCACCAGCAAGGATATAGTCACATACCTCAAGTATCCCTCCAATTGCCCATAATGAAACATCATATGTTTCATCGCATATTACAGTGTCATAGCCATCAATGCAAGTGATTCCATTTGGCTTTGCATTGGCAATCATTGAAACATACTCAGGATCATGAGCATAGAATAAAACATCAGGATGAGCTTTACGTGGCTGAACGTAAAGCAATGAGGAATAATTTTTATTTGTACGGATATATTTATCAAGTATCTCTAAACGTTTAGGGGATTCAGGATGTGAATCGCCTGTTTTATGGTGCAGATAATGCGGGTGAAAGCAATATGCTGTATAGCTCATAATTATAAAATGTTTGATAGTTTAATTAACACAAACAATCTACTTTATAATATTGTAATATAATATTTAAAAAAATCAAGTATTTTTTTTGTTTAATATTTTTTTTGCCTGCAGTAGGAATTCTATATCCTGCGCATCTTTAGCATTATAGCTCCTGATTTTTTTTAGCTTGATCAAATCATCAATTGAGGGGACTCTAAAATGTATAGAATCTTTTTTAGATTCAATAATATATGAATTAGTAAAGCATTCATCAAATGTTATAATTTGGCCTTCGCTATTGGTAATACTTTTATGGAAAAACAAATCATATTTTTTTGTACCGCAAAACACAAAAACGATAGGACTTTTTGTATGGATATCTTTTGAAAGTTCGCATCCTGAATTTTGTAAAAAAGTAAGCGTTTTTACTTTATCTGCATTGTAAATCCAGAAGTCATAATCTGCTGTCATCACAGGGGCACCGTATAGTATAAGAGCCCGTCTTCCTATTATTAAATAATGGATGTCCTGAGAGTTAAATAATTGTATCATTTCTAAGAATGATAATTCTTTTTCTGCTTCCATTGTTTTATTAATGAAAATTCCTGTATATAATCTTGAGTTTCATCCCAGTGTTGTTCAGAAATCTTTATTCTGTCAACAGGGGAAAATCGTAAAAACCATAGTATAGATGCTTCTAAATCCTTTTGTCTGTTTTTTGGAATATCAGAAAGTTTTTGAGGATACTTTTTATGTGGCATTTTTATCCTTCAGCTATTATAATATTAAAATATTTATGGGCACCTCTAAAAACCGCTTTCATCATTACGGGTACAATTATAAAGAAAGTGGTTTAATCCTCTATATTGTACACACAAGGAAACATCTGGAAAAACAGTTTTTAGAAGTTCCCATCCTTTTAATATATTATATTGTGAAGTCAAGAACAAATCAAATGATTATATCAATAGACTATCTGAGCAATAATCTTTCTATTCCTTTTACGAGTGTCGCATTCTATGACAACTATTTGCTGCCAGGTTCCTAACGTTAATGTTCCATCAACTATAGGAATAGTAATAGATGGTCCTATCATAGAGGCTCTCAGATGTGAAGAACCATTGTCATCATGCCAGGTATCATGGTGATGATAGTGGGCATTGCGCGGGATTAGCTTTTCTAAAAATATATTGATATCTTTTTTTAAGCCTGGTTCATATTCAATGGTGGTTATAGCAGCAGTTGAGCCGGGTATAAAAAGACAAAGTATTCCGCTATGCACATTGTGCTTGTGTATAATTTCTATGGCCTGTGAGGTTATATCAATAATATCACCCTGCCCTTGGGTTGATAGAGATATATATTCAGTGATGGTACCCATAGAATTTTATACAAAGCTATTTAATTTCATCGATAGTTAACGGGTATTGTGATAAAGGTTCACAATAACCCTTATGAATTACAATTGGATTTTCATATCTGAATCCAATGTTATCCTGTGGGCATGCATATTGCAAAGCACAGATTATTAATTCGTTTTCCTGATATACATGGTCAGGATTGGTCCAGAATGGGAAAGGCCCGTCATTTAATCCTATACGCCATTCATCACCCATCATCCCTATCCCATGTTCAAATCCAGGCACCATGTAATCAGCAAAGCCTTGCTCCTCTGCAAAAGCCATCATCTGTTCAGCTAATAGAGAAGGAGTTATTCCAGCTTTATAAGTTTTCAGTGTAAGGTTGACAATATCAAGAAAATTCTGTGCATGCCAGCGTTGCCGGTCAGTAACAGGTTCTATCAGATAATTATGTGAATGATCCCCCAATCCTAACATAAACATTGCATGAATATCTACCATAAGAGGTTCCCCAGCAGCAATTTTTTTCCTTGTTGCAGGTGTGCAGGCCCCACCAGCAAGCCCTGTTCTATATCCTGATGCTATCTCATTTCCACCGGTATAACTCCATTCCCATTCGCTACCTTCTTTACGCATGGCATACGCTGCAAGGCCAGCTATCTCAGTTTCAGTCATGCCTTTCCACCCACCGTTGCTGATAGCTTCATATACTGCTTTATGTCCTACATCAACTATACGGGATGCTTCCCGAAACCTGTTTATTGTTCCCTCATCTTTTATCATTGATAGTTTATCAATTATAGTATACGCATTGACCAGTTCAACATCTGGTAGGGCATCCCTGAATCGTTCATATTCATAATGTGTCAGGTTTCCCTCAGGCAAATAATTAGACATGCCACTTTCTATCCCAACTCTTCCCTTTTTGTTTTTTAAAAGGTCTTTGATATAATCAGCAATAAGCTCAATCTGATCCTGACCACCCATTGGTGCAAAACCAAATACATGATCTTCATCTAACCATGTCTCGTCAGCTACTCTTGCTGCATCAATAACAAAGGTAAACGCAGCTGGCATCCCTTCGTTAGGAATAACAACAAAACTTCTCCATGGGCAAAACGCATCTAAAGTCCAGGATAATGTTCGTAACCGGGAACCTAGATAAACATCAATATGTTCCTTTGCCATTTCCTGTTGGATAGCCTTGACTCTGCCAGGAAAGTCAATATAATAGGGCCCTTTATTTTCTAATCGTGATGTCATAGTGTATACCTCATAGTGTTATAATGTAGTGTGGTTAGTTAATATTGTGCAGGTATTTGTGATAATACTTTATTTAACCTGTCCGCTATAGCTGCTAATTTTAATGCTTTTACCATATTCCCTTTTAATTTTAATTTTCCTGTCATAAGAGCTTTTTGTGAACCTAACTCGGCTCTGGAAATCATGGCAAAAACCTGATAGTCACCGGATATGCGGAACTCAGCATCAGGTGGTTCACCCTCACCAAGGGCTAATGTGTCAAGCTTGCCATCAACAAATTTGAAAAAAAGATATTTGTTTTTACCATCAGGGCAGTCTAAATAAATATTGGACATTGATGATGTGATAAAATTCATCTTTTCTGGTGTGAGTTCACTTTTCAGGCGACGTTCAGCTTCATCACGCCATTCCTTTGTTAAATACATTAATTCCTGGGGCATAAGACACCTCCTAAAAATAAAAAAATAGTATTGAATTATTGTTTAAACAAACCCTGAGTAATCAGTTCCAGTGTTTGCTCAAACATTGAACGCACATATTTTTCCTCACTCCGTATGTACATGCGGATAATAAACATCTTATAAATAGAAAAAATTGCCTTTGACATCGATGATATATCCACAGGTCTAAAAAGACCTTTTTCAATTCCCTCTTTTAAGATATTTTTTATCATGGTAACTGAATTATTATTAATACGTTCATAGGGGTCTTTATTAGTAAACATGGGGAATATATCAGGGTCATGTATTAGGATATTGCGAAATTCAGCATCCATGGATAAATACTCTACTGCTTTTTGGCACATAATAATAAATTTATCTCTGGGATCATGTTCATTTTGAATTGCCTGACGTACATAATTTTGCCAGCGCAATAGAGCAAATTCAACTGTCTTGTGGTACAGGTCCTTTTTATCTTTAACATATAAATACAGGTTACCTTTTGTCATGTTGAGCTCTCTGGCTATATCTTCGACGGTGGTTTTTTTATACCCATATCTGGAAAAAACCTGAAGAGCAGCGGCATATATTTTTTCAGTGTTTTCTTTCTTTCTCATAACATAACTAAATAAATGAACAATATGTTAATATGTTCATTTATAATTTATACCTGAATATGTCAATGATAAAATTAATAAGTAAATAAAAAAAGTATCCAATTAAAAGTTGTTTGTGATTAAAAAGTTAAAGATTGAATATTCATACATACATCAGTGTTTAGAAAAATTACATTTTATTTTCATAGTAGCCAGCTGGGAAAATAACAAAAAATAATATAACTAATATTAAAAATGTTGACTATAAAAATATGTCTATAACATAGTGCTATATATGTATTATTGTATGATAAGGATATGAGGAATTTATGAAAACATTTTTTTATCCCAAAAGTATGGTTGTTGTAGGTGTTTCTCTGACAAAGATTAATTTAGGTAAGATTATACTTCTTAACAATCTCCAGCAAGCGTATACAGGAAAGCTGTATGGTGTAAGTACACAGGAAGGCCAGATTGAAGGAATACCAGTATATAAAGATATCCTTGATTTGCCTGAAACACCTGATGTTGCCATTATCATTACGCCAGCAAAAACAGTTCCTGAACAGCTGGAAAAATGTGGCAAAAAAGGGATACAGCATGTGGTCATAGAATCGGGTGGCTTCAGTGAATATTCACAAGCAGAGCAATCATTGGAACAACAGGTTCTTGCGATAGCCAACAGGTATGGGATAAAAATTATTGGTCCTAATTGTATTGGTACCATCAACTTTGAAGAACGGATGTTCATGCCGTTTGCATTTTTCCGTAAAGAATTAGTTGCAGGTGAAGTTTCAATGATTTCCCAGAGTGGTGGTGTTGGTAATACCTATCTGCATGCATTGCCTGAAAATCACATATTTATCAATAAATTTGTAAGCATTGGCAATAAACTCATGCTGGATGAGGTGGATTTTCTCAATTATTTTGTCAATGATGATGAAGCAACCAGAATTATTATATGCTACTTAGAAGGATTTAACCGGGGAAGGGAATTTTTTGATATAGCTCGTGCATCAGAAAAACCAATTATAGTACACAAATCAAACAGATCTCCAATTAGTGCAAAGATTGCTCAATCACATACAACAGCACTGTCAGCAAGCGATGCTGTTGTTGATGCTGCATTTGCGCAGGCAGGCGTCATACGTGCTGAAGATGAAGAGGAGGTTATTCTGGCTGTGAAAGCAATGCAGCTTCCACCCATGAAAGGAAGGAATGTGGCAGTATTGTCACGTTCAGGTGGGCATGCAGTTATTTCCGCTGATGCATGTTCCAAGTATAATTTTAATCTTATTACGTTCCCTGAAAGCTATATTGATACAATCCGCAGCCTCTACAAAACACGAGTCATTTCACATCAAAATCCACTGGATTTAGGTGAGATATTTGATTATACAATATTTGGCAAAATTGTTGAAGAGACCATTAAATTAGATGAGGTTGATGGCATTTTATTTAATCATCTATACCAGTCTGAATATGAAGCTGGCATGTCACGCACATTCCTTGATACAGTAGAACGACTGGTGCGTGTATATAACAAACCAGTCATGGTGGCAATGATTTCTGATGCTAAAGAAATGCTTGATATTAATATGAACCATCCAATGCCAATTTTTAATACACCATACAGCGCTGCACATGCACTTGCTATATCTGCTGATTACTATCAAAAAAAGGCAATGCGCAATAACAGAGGCATCGTTGACACTACCATAATGAAAGCAGTTAAAACTCACATCCCATATTTTGATACAATAGGAAAGGAAAACAGGGACCCACTTTTACATGAATCCATACAATTTTGTAGGTCTATTGGGGTACCGATAGTTAATGGAATATTGATCCAATCAGCAGAGGAAATTGAAAAAACAGAATTTCAATTCCCGATCGCTGCCAAGATAGTATCGCCGGATGCCATTCATAAAACTGAGGTTGAAGGTGTTAAACTTAACATTCAAACCAAAGACCAACTCAAAGATGTTTTTGAAGAAATGAAAAAATCATTATACGATTATAATCCCAATGCAGTGTTTTCTGGTGTGTATGTGCACACCATGGCACCGGGTGGAACAGAATTTTTTGTAGGAGCTAAAAAAGATCCAGTTTTTGGGCCGATAGTTGTTGCTGGATTGGGAGGTATTTATATTGAGCTATTCAAGGATGTATCTATTCGACTTGCTCCTGTTACAAGGGTAGAAGCATTGGAGATGATACAGGAGTTGAAAGCAGCACGGTTGTTTGAAGGGTTCAGAGGTAAGGAGCCACTTGACGCCCATGCATTCAGTGATGTCATCGTGACACTGAGTCAAGCAATAGCTTCAATTGAAGAAATTTTAGATATTGAATGCAATCCCGTTATGGTGTATTCACATGGGTGTATGGCTGTTGATGCGCGAATCTTTTTGCAAAAGCAGAAAGTTGCATCACCAACATCATTGTAGAATAATCGTAACCGAGAATAGAATAAACCCGCCTTAACAATACTAAAGGGCGGGTTTTTTATTTTGTTACAATTTTTTTGATACCGTAAATACGCTTGAAGAGATAGTTATTACCAAATATAATTTTGGAATGACATGCATAAAATCAACGTTTCAAAATATGTATTCTATACACTAATTATTCCTAAATGTGGAAATTTGAATAAAATGTAAAATAGTGTACACCGGGGGTGTCCCAAAAGACACCTTATTGCAATTACTTTGCCTTCCTGTCATTGCGAGGAACGAAGTGACGAAGCAATCTTATCTTGTGCGGCATTGAGATTGCTTCGCTACGCTCGCAATGACATTTCATCCGCGTCATTGCTATCCACACGGTTTGTTTTGACACGGCTCCGGTGTGCACTATATTCAGTATGAAATTTTTTAAGGAATTATTGCTGTATTCTATACAGGATTTCAAAAAAAATACCTATAGAATAATAAAATTACAGGTATACAATAAAAAAAGATTGATTTTAATTTCAGGCATAATAATATCGTTATCGATATATTGTCGAGTACATATCGCTATTCATCCTGATGAAAGGATATTATTACCTGTGGGGAGGAAACAGCATGGAATACACAGTTGAAAAGTTACCGTTATGGAAAAAGATCATCTATGCTTTAGGGCAGTTAGGATGGTCATTAGCTTCATTCAGTGTTGGTAATTTATTAATATATTTTTATCTGCCACCAGAGTCAGCTGATAAAGCAATATTTCCGGCATATATCTACCAGGGGTATGTGATTGGAGTGCTAACGATTATTGGACTAATCTACGCCTTTGGAAGGCTGTGGGATGCTATAACCGATCCAATAATTGCAACAATGTCTGATAGGTCACGTTCACCATTTGGACGAAGACGAAAATTTTTAGCCATTGGCGCATTCCCCTTTGCAATACTGGGAATGTTAGCGTTTATGCCACCGGTGAATGCTCTGTCACCATGGAATGCTGTATGGCTTTTTATAGTTGTAACGCTATTTTACTGGTTTATGACTATGTATGTAACGCCATTTTTTGCCTGGCTTTCTGAATTGGGACACAATCCCAAAGAACGGTTGTTTTTAAGTACGTTGATTTCAATAACCTGGGCTATAGGATTTGCCATTGGTTCGCAGGCAGTTGCATTACAGTCATTATTTGAACAAAGCTATGGCTACAGTTCAACAAAAGCATTTCAGGTTGTGATGATACTATTCAGTGGCGTATCACTGGTGTTGATGTATTTGCCGGTTATTTTTATTGATGAACGGCGATATTGTGAGCCCAATGTTTCCAATGAGGGTACCTTTGAGGCAGTACGTTCAGCATTTAAGAATAAAAATTTCTTATATTTTACTATCTCAGATTTAGCGTACTGGGTTGCACTTACATTCATTACAACTGGTTTAGTGTACTATGTAACAGTGTTACTTGAGCTGGATAAGGCTGTGTATTCTCAATATATGATTATTTTGTTTGCATTGAGTTTTCTATTCTATGTTCCGGTAAACTTGATAGCACAGAAGATAGGGAAGAAAAAGCTACTGGTGTTTGCATTTGTGCTGTATTCATCGGTGTATGTGGTGGCATCCATGTTAGGATGGTTCCCAATTGATAAAAATGTACAGGGCTTGATCATCATTGTTATGACGTCTTTACCATTAGCTATTTTTGGAATTTTACCCAATGCTATCATTGCTGATATTGCTGAAGCGGATGGGATACAAACAGGCAATTTTAAAGCTGGGATTTTCTTTGGAGCACGTACCTTCATGTCAAAGATGGGTCAGATGATTGCTGCACTTTTATTCCCATCACTCATATTACTGGGAAAAACACCACAGAATGATATAGGTGTACGATTAACGTGTGCTGTGGCATTTGTATTCTGTATTGCCGGATTAATTCTTTTCTTAAAGTATGATGAAAAGAAGGTTCTTGAGATACTGGCAACAAAAGAAAAGGTGTAATTTGTAATTATTGAAATTTAAGACATTTTGCTTGGGCACTTTCTTTTGTTTCCGCCGGGACAAAAGAAAGTGCATAGCAATATAAAGGCATTTTTTAAAAAATTGCTTATGAGATGTAGAGTAAGCTAAAAGACGTACGCAAAAAAGGAAAGAATACAATAAATATACGGGTAAAAGACTCGCTATTTTTAACTGATGAAAATTCTCATTTTGTGGATAACAGTAAACTTGGCACAAGGTTAAAGGATAGCAATCCTGGTATGAGGTTTTACAAAAACAACTGAATGGCGCAATTCTTATTGGAACGTGCATTGCTTAACAGGAGATGATGCAATTAAGTATTTGACAAATAGTTTTGCCATTTACACAATACCATTTGCACTTTAGTATTGTGTGATGGAGTATGATAAAAATAAATGTATCACAATCCTATAACTCTTCTGCTGCTGAAGTTTTTGCAGCACTTGACCATATTAATAAACTGGCACGGGTGAAGGCTGATTTAAAGAACTATCGCATTGCTCGTGATGAGGAAGGATTGCAGCTTATTGATGTGGATGTGCGTTTTATTATTAAGCGCTACCCACTGCGGCTTAAGTACACTGCTGTTCCCTTTAAATACTGTGAGCTCAAAATGCTGAAAGGAGCTTTGAAGCAGTACGAATACAGGTATACCGTTATGGAAGATACTGTGTCTGCAACGGTTACTATTGAGTGTTCAATCAGGTTGCCGTTGAGATATTTTATTGTTGCACCGCTTCTTAGAGCTATACTAAAACGCAGAATCAAAAAAGAATTAACGTTGCTAGGAAAAATATTACACACTACACTATAACACATGACAAAACCACTTATCGTCCAGAGCGACAATACGCTACTACTTGAGGTAGATAATCCCCTGTATGAAGAGGTGAGGGATGCAATTTTGCCTTTTGCTGAGCTTGAAAAAAGCCCCGAGCATATCCACACCTACCGTATAACGCCGTTATCGTTGTGGAATGCAGCCTCAGCTGGCCTTAGTACAAAAGAAATCCTGGAGCGTATTGAGCGATACTCGCGCTATTCTGTTCCTGCAATAGTTATCACCACCATCAAAGAGCAGATGGATCGCTATGGTTTGCTTACCCTGATAAAGCGTGGTGATACCCTCATCCTGCAATCTGATGATGTGCATATTATACGGGAGATAGCTACCCATAAACAGATTCAGAAATTTATTGAAGGGCAGCTTTCTGAGTATGAAATACGCGTAAAGCCTCACAATCGCGGGCATATAAAACAGGCGTTAATAAAGATTGGATTTCCCGTTGAAGATAAAGCGGGATACGTTGATGGTGATCCCTGCCCATTTGAGTTGCGAACTGTTACAGCCAGTGGCATGCCGTTTGAGATTCGTGATTATCAGAAGAATGCAATTGATAGTTTCTATCGCTCAGGAAGTGAAGAGGGTGGAAGCGGTGTGGTTGTGCTGCCCTGTGGTGCAGGCAAAACTATCGTTGGTATTGGCATTATGCACCGGTATCAAACAAAGACGCTCATCTGTGTTACCAACACCGTTGCGCTTCGCCAGTGGATTGATGAGCTATTGGATAAAACTACATTGACTAAAGATATGATTGCTGAGTATTCCGGTGATAGCAAAGACATTAAACCGGTAACTATCGCCACCTATAATATTTTGACATACCGCCGTAAAAAAGAAGATGAATTCAAGCATTTTGGCCTGTTTACACAGAATAACTGGGGCTTAATCATTTACGATGAAGTGCACCTTTTGCCAGCCCCCGTATTTAGAATGACTGCCGAGATACAGTCAAAGCGCCGTTTGGGGCTTACTGCCACACTGGTGCGTGAGGATGGACTGGAAACAGACGTGTTTAGCCTCATTGGGCCAAAAAAATTTGATATGCCCTGGAAGATGCTTGAAGAATGTAGGTGGATTGCAAAGGCTATCTGTACCGAGGTGCGTATTGAATTGCCCGAAAGCTTGCGCTATCAGTATACGGTTGCCGGCGATAGGCAAAAGTTTAGAATTGCTTCGGAGAATGAAAAAAAACTGCATTATGTGGAGCAATTATTAAAGGCTCACCCCAATGACCGTGTTCTTATCATTGGGCAATATATTGACCAGTTAGAAAAGATTCAGGAGCGTTTTTCATTTCCGCTTATTACCGGAAGCACTCCCATAAAAGAACGCGAGGAACTGTATAAACAATTTAAACAGGGTGCCATTACACGGCTTATTGTTTCAAAGGTTGCAAATTTTTCTATAGATCTTCCTGATGCCAATGTTGCCATTCAGGTTTCCGGTACGTTTGGTTCACGCCAGGAAGAGGCACAGCGTTTGGGGCGCATCCTTCGTCCAAAGCCGGGGGACAACACGGCGTATTTTTATTCGCTCATAACGGCACACACCGTTGAGGAAAATTTTGCGCACAACCGCCAGCTTTTCTTAACAGAGCAGGGGTATACCTACATCATCATGAATGAAAGCATGTTCCATGAAAAGTTTAGTTCTTAGTCTTTGTGCATTGGTTACTTCACTTTCCTATGCCTGGCAGCCGCTTCTTTATCAGGGCACAAATGGGAAATTATACTATAAGGGAAAACCATATCATCAGGGACTGCCTGATACAATAAGCATAAAAGACATTCAGTATGTGGGGAATACATTCTACTGTTCTACACGTGAGCACGGTTTATTTAAACGTACCGTGGGCGATAGTTCCTGGCATAGTATCACTCCCCATGACGCTCACGTGCGGACAATAAACGGGTTGCTTCCCACCTACCGCAGTATATCAGCTTTTTGTGTTGATGGCTCTGACCCCACAATCCTTTATGTTGCCACCAAGTATTCGCTGTATTGCTCAAAGGACAGCGGTACAAGCTGGCAAAGTGTTGCATTGACCGGCCTTCCTGCCAATGCATGTATTACGGCACTCTATGCTTTTGGTAGCACGCTTATGGTGGGGACATCTTGGAATGGGGTGTATCGATATACAGATAACAGGTTTACCAATGTAAGCAATGGCCTTCCCCAAAGACAGTATTCTGACAGCATTGTGTTTATTGAAGAGGTATACAGAGTTTCACCTGAAGTTTGCATAACAACATATACAAACCAGGTGTTTGCGTATAACGGAAAGGAATGGAAAAAACGATTACGTGGACATATTGGCAACCTATGGGGTGGTAGTATTGATGGCAGTGTGGTTGTGATGGACAACGATGCAGTAGTGACAATTACAGGGCAAAAGGAATATTATCAGGAACTATTGCCCATACAGGCTCACTGTGCTTTGCTTACCGATGGCACACACTGTTTATTTGTAAAGGCGATTGAACAAAAAAAGGATACAATACGCGGGTTGTATGCGGGAGTTCCTTCATCGTGGAAAATGGTTAAGGAGCTTGTTGCCGTTGCAAAAAAAACAGGTTATAATGCACTGGTGTTTGACATTAAAGATGATTATGGTAATGTGTATGTAAGTGAACCAACTGCTGCATCCATTGGGGCATTGCGTAAAGGATTGCCGCCAGAAGAGGTGTGTGCATATGTACACAAACACAATGTGAAGGCAATTGCACGCATGGTGGTATTTAAGGATCAGCGATTGTTTCAAGCGTTTGATACAAAATATGCAATTAAGGATGGTGCTACAAAGAAAGCGTGGCGCGGCAATCCAAAGGAGTACTGGGTTGATCCATATTCGGAGTTTGTACACAGCTACAATATTGCAATTGCTAAAGAAGCACAAAAGGCTGGCTTTGATGAAGTACAGTTTGATTATATTCGCTTCCCTACCGATGGACCTGTGCATCGCTGTATGTTTACGTTTAAGCCCACCAATGGTATCTACAAATATGAGGCCATTGCGGCGTATCTGCGCAGTGCGAAGCAGGCGTTGCATGTGCCAATAAGCGTGGATGTGTATGGCTTTACAGTATGGTATGAATTTGGGCAATGGTTAGGGCAGGATATTGAGGCCATGGCCTCTATAGTGGATGTGCTGTGTCCTATGGTATATCCTTCGCATTATGGGAGGAAATTTTTTGACGGAAGCATAGATCCCGGGGATTATTATGCAATAGTTACCGAAAGCAATCGCAGGGCATTAATCAAATCACAGGCTTATGTGCGCCCGTACCTGCAGGCATTCAAGATGCTTTCGCCAGGATGGGGGTATGACTATATACAGAAACAGATTCAGGCTTGCAGCGATGTAGGTGTACATGGTTACATACTATGGAATGCAGGCAGGGATTATGGGGTATTAAAAAAAATTCAATGATGTGAAATACTGGAAATAAAAAAGATTTTATTTATCTCTTACAGGGGATAAAGCCTTTTTATATATATCTATTTTTCTTAATTTTTTGCACTTTTTTGCCGATAATGCCTACATGAGAATCTCTGATGGATTATCAATTATTTCATTGCCACAAACGTCAGCAAAACCTGCACGCACGATGATGGTATGGCCGGTGTATGACGATTCTCGCATCACACCGGTAAAAGGTGTTGCACGCAGGTTAGAGAATAACATCCAGTACATAAAGCCCACTCCCGATGAGCATGCACGGTTGCTATCGCATATACAAGATAACCCTGAGCCCCTGTATACCCGCACCGCTTATATACAAAAAAGTATATCTATTGCCATTCCCGGCACGTTTTTTGACGCAATTGCATAAAAACTGCAATTGTGTTGTTATAGTTTAAACTGGAATGGAATAATTTTGTTATATAAAAAATAATCTGAAAGTGTATTTTTTATAAATCCAATAATGAGGAATGTATAAGGCTACTATATTCATTCACATTAGGGTATTGAGGTTAAAAGGGATAAACTAAATCCATGGA
Source organism: Spirochaetota bacterium (assembly GCA_040756435.1). NCBI lineage: Bacteria > Pseudomonadati > Spirochaetota > Spirochaetota bacterium. Next base: position 115,352 of record JBFLZD010000001.1, read on the forward strand.
AACGGATACATCTGTATCTGGAGTTTAGAGAATATGAGTATCTGCTTGATGTACGAAAGCTGTGGAAGATGCGTGTTGCCAGAGCTATTACATTTGATAACAAAAAAATATAATAAAAAAAGCTTGATTATTCATTACAACTATGTCATTAGGTAGCTGTTAGGATATTTGCTCTTTGTGTAAGGTCTAAAACAAAGATGTACAAAAAATTAAACTATTATAAGGAGGTTTTGCGATGTTTAAAAAATTAGCGTTGTGTATCCTGATGGCAGCGGTGGCATGTATGACTACAGGTTTACAGGCACAGGAGATGACCGATGACGTAGCGTTTTTACGGGTAGGGTATCAGTGGAATACGATAAAATATGATGATCCCAACGCAGATGATTCCAAACTTAATGGTATGGCAGTTGAGGGTGAGTATAACCTTAACCTTGGTGGTATGCTTTTGGGATTTGCTTTAGAATATGCATATCTTTCAGATAAAGATAATAAAGCCTATGATTTTGGCTTTTTAACTCCCATGGTAACAGTTAAATTTTTAGCTCCTGGTGGATTCTACATTGGTCCTGGCGTTTCATTACGGTATTTGATGAGTTCATATTTACCAAAAAGTGAAACAGAACCTGATAGTGAGGTTGACCTGTGGGTAAATGGTGTGGCAGGTTTTATGACACCTATTGCAGAAGGCATCTATTTTGATGTTGAGGCGCGCTTTGGCTGGAACCTGACAAAAAACCAGTTTGCTGAAACTGGCTATGAAATTGACAAAAACTATAACATGGCACTCTATATTGGCGTTGGCACACGCACCCGTGCTACAGGAATATAAGTGTAATACATATAATATAATCACATGCAGGCAGGTTAAACCCTGCCTGTATTTTTTTCTTCTTCAATATCCTGAATAAAATTCTTTGCAATTATATCATGGGGATTTATAGTTAATATTTCTTCAAATAATGCTTTTGCCTGGTCATAATGCTTTTTGTTGTAGAATGAAAGTGCTTTTCTGAACATAAGAGCAGTGGATGTAAATAATTCAAGCGATTCCTGAGGATAGAGTGATAAGACCTCATAAATTTTTGTGGGCTGTGATTTTCCTTTCACTATAACCTTGCTTATATACCTGAAATGGTAGCCAGGGATATCTTTTACCTGCTGATATACATCACCGGATACAAGGATGGTGGTGTGAAAATGCTTGGTTAAGCTTTCAATGCGGCTTGAAAGGTTTACGGTGTCGGATATAACTGTACTTTCTATGCGCATGGTTTCCCCAATAATACCAAGGATTGCACTGCCGGTATGGATGCCAATGCCAATGGATATGGGTTCAAGGCCAAAACGTACCCGCTCTTCATTGTACTGCTGTATGCGCTGTACCATTGCAATGGTTGCATCAATAGCATCCTTTGGCGATTGTGGAAACAGTGCCATGATGCCATCACCAATATATTTATCAATAAAACCGTTATGGCTGCGTATAATGGGGCCAATCCTGTTAAGATAAGAGTTTAAAAACTTGAAAGTTTCTTCAGGTGTCATGTTTTCAGACAGTGTGGTAAATGAGCGGATGTCAGCAAACAAAACAGTGATGTCTTTCAACGTTTGGTCACCAAGCTGTACATCAAGGATACTTTGCTTTTGCAAAAAGGCTAAAAACTCATGAGGCACAAACCGTTCAAGCGACTGATTAAGGTTGCTTAAATGTGTGGAAAGATGTTCCACCTGCAAAAATGAAAAAGAAAAAATGCGAGCAATGGCAATTGCCTGAGTAAAAATAAAGATAAATAAACCAATGGGAAGAACGTACAGGGTGGGTAGTATGTTTTGGGCATATAATATATCGTTTATTGCAGCAAGCATAAATAGCACAAACCCTGCTAAAAAATAATTGATATGAAGCCTCTTGCGCTTTGCTGCTATAATGAGGCACACCAGTACATACGTGAGGCCAGAGAGCACAGCAACCTGCATAAGCGGGACAAGCCTGTTAAAAAATGAAACCGGGGTGATGATAGCAAGCAAAGTTAAAATGATGAACACAGCATTAAAAAAACGTAAATGCTTCATTTTTATTTCTAATGGATAAACCTCATGGAAAAACATACCAAAGAAAAGCCCACCTAAATAAAACACGCCCAATTCCATTTTTATCTGCAATTCCCATGGGAATCCTGGAAACATATTTGATATTGTGGTGCTGCCGGTTGCTAAAATACGGGCGCATACCGTAAGGCAAAAAAGACCAAACCATAATGGCGCCCTATCTTTAGTACGAAATAAAAACAGGGCAATATTATATAAACCAATAATGAGAATTGCACCAAATAAAAAAAGGTCACGTATAATTTTAGTATTATAATGGGTCAGTATTGCGCTGGCTTTGCCAATCACTATGGGTTGCCACATACCGGCAGTGCGGTAATCACGATTGCTAATGTGCACCACACACATAGCCACTTTATCTTTAGGGGTAAAATAGATTGCCTGGTGCTTACATTCGTTTTCCATTTTTAAAAGGTCTTTAGAAACCTTTCCATTGCTGGCTACTTCAATACCATTGATATACAAACGATAGGCTGTCACCATGTGATCTAAATACATACCATAAATTGCATTATCAGGCAAAAGTATTTTGAGTGCATATGTAGCATAGCCTTTTGCTGGCAACTTTTTGCCGTCAAGCACATAGTCAGTCCAGTGCTGGGGCATCATAACGCTATCGGTTGGTTTTGGCGCTGTGCCCTTTTCAATAGCAACAGGGTCAACAAGCTCATTCCACCAGAAAAGCCAATGTGATTTTATTTTATAGGTTGTGGCATTATCAAAATTAAATGTTTGCATGTCATATACAGCTTCAACGCTGTACAATGGTACTATAAGTAAAAAAAAGGTGGCGATAGTTATCAGTAATAAAACCAATTGTTTCATATAATGTCCCTTGGTTTATAATAATGAAGCTAATAGAGAGTATACTGTGTGAGGTAAAATATTGCAATAGAAATATAGAGGCCGTATCAAAATAAACTGTGGGGCTCGCAATGACCAGGGTGCAATGTCATTGAGAGCGTAGCCCCTGTGCTGAGGTTGTTGAAGCGAAGCAATCTCAATGCCGCAGAAGATAAGATTGCTTCGTCACTTTGTTCCTCGCAATGATGCGGGTGCAAAGCTATTGCAAAGGGGGTGTCTTTTCGGACACCCCTATAAAATCAGTTATGTTTAAAAACCAATTTCGTAATTTACTGCAAAGAAGAACTGTGCATATCCTGCACCAGCAACAGCGTTTATATTTAATGGAAGTTTAATCTCGGTGGCTTGTACATCCATACGTAAACCAACTATCGTTGCAAGTCCTAAATCTTCAAATGCAAGTCCTCCAGCTAGTTCAAAGCCAAAACCAATATTCTGGTCAGCTGTTGTATCTATTTCAGTACCATCCTGCTTAAAGGTGCTTAGTGGTGCTTTGTACAGCCACAGCCCTGTTTGCAATGCCAGTGATACAGGGCCTAAGGGCAGTGTTGAAAAATCTCTTAATCCAACAATAAAGCCATTGCCAACCATTTCCTGCTTACCTAACCATGTGGTATCATTTGTACCATTGATGGTACGTTTATCTTCCTCTCTCATTGCTTTCCATATTCGCAAACCAACATAGACATGTGTGTACCCCATGTCACCTTCTTCGGTTAATGCTTTAATTCCTATGGTGCCATCCCATGTCCAGAAATGGCCAGAGCCTTCAGTCTTTATAGTGTTGCCCTGTTCTTCCCATTCTAAATCTTTTATTGTTACATAGTACAATTGTGAATGGATTGCAATAATGTTAAAATTTGCCATGAATCCAGCGTTAAAACTTTTTCCTGGGCCAACTCCTAATGTTGAACTTGAATCATTTGTAGTATTGAGTACCACACCATACATGGATGAGCCCGCCCCCACACCGCCGTTTAGAATCAAGCCAAAATCACCACTGTTAACCTGTGCCTGTGCAGGCATACCTATCAGTGCACATACAAGCAAAGACATAAGTAAAAAGATTGTACTTTTGTGCATATAACCCTCCAAAAATTTTTGCAATATATGTTAATTATACAATATAATAAAGAAAATGTGAAATAAAAAATATATATAAATCATTAATTATTCCTAACAGTGGAATTTTGAACAAAATATAAAATAGTGTACACCCCCGCCGTCTTCGGCGGCGGGGGTGTACACTATGTTCATTTTGAAATTTTTTAAGGAATTATTACTGTAGATAAATAATAATTTAATGAAATTTATTATCACCTTTTTTATGAATACCTTTACCGATTTATTTGAGATGAAATACTCTTGATACCTTAAAGCCGTTTTCAAACAAAGCCGGGACTCGTGCTCACGGAAAAGCAACCATGTCATTGCAAGGGACCAAGTGATGAGGTAATCCCTTTTTAACTGGGGGATTGCTTCACTTCGGATGCAATGACTCTATGGTAAAACTGTCATTGCAACTACCGATGTAATCGTGGTGTTGGGACCTCAGTTTGTCATCGCAGGCATCTGGGCTTCCCTTAGAAAACTTCGACGTGACAAGGTCATGTCTCCTAATGACGGAACGGCAAACACGTCATTGTGAGGCACGAAGTGCTGAAGCAATACCTTTTTCATAACAAGGTTGTGTACTTACAAATTCAGAGTTTGCAATGACGTTTTGCAATGACACATTCGCAAAGAACTTATTGCCGCCTTTCATCCTGCATATGTATTACATACTCTTCTAAAGTTATTTATGCAAGATTTTGGAAGGGGGTATTTATACGCTCAATATCTTGATTTGGAGCCACTTTAAATAGCAGTATGCATCATATCTTTCCACAGCATGCTACATACTCGTGTAATTTCCTAACTATTATCCAAAAGCATAAATCTAAGCATATGATGCATCCTGGACGTTGGTTTCACGTTAATTTCACATACTTTTTCAAACTATATACAATTAGTAGTTGAAATTTGTTTTAATAATAATATTGTTGTGTCATATATACTTTGGAGGAAATTTATGAATATAGAAACGACTACCTGTATTGCCTATGAACACTTAGAGCTTTTACAAGAAAATGCCGCTATCCGTAAACTATCGCTTCATACGTTTGTTATCAATTTCATAAACTATGTGCTGTCCTATAAACGAATTCCGATTAAAAGCTATGCACGATTACAGTATAGGAAGCGGTATCAAACCTGGAAGCGGGTACATCTGTATTTGTATGAGAATGAGTATGAGTTTGTGATGGATGTGAGGAAAATATGCAAGATGTCACTGGCTAAGATTATAGCGTATTGTGTTGAGAATTATCTGTATGATTATCTTGCAGCATTAGACAGTGATGAAAATACCGATAACTATCGTTTTAGTGGCTACACATTTTCATTTTACTTAGAAGAAGGCATACCTTGCTGCCAATTTTACTGGGGACCACCGCCGGAATTGGTGAAACTTGCCACTCAATAGCAGTCAAAACTAAATGTAATGAGCTAAAATATAACATAAGTATACTTATAGGTGTATAAGTCCTATTTGAATACTGCCTCTTGCAAAATGCCTTAACTACAATATATATAACTATTTCAGTGTAAAGATAGGATTATTTTGGCGTGTACAAAACATTTAATGTATCACATTCCAATCCCCACAACGTGAATTAAACATAACAGTGTAATTTATGGTTGATAAAAAATTGAGTATTCAATACTATAGTACTTAAATATCTTAAAAGAGGTAGAGGATATGGATTATAAATATTATTTAATTGAAAAAAAGCCGCCAATTGCCTGGGTATATTTAAACAGACCCGAAAAAAAGAATGCAATGAACCCGCCTGCATGGTGGGAAGCTCCTTCAGTGTTTAAGGAATTGGATGCTGATGATGAAATCAGGGTAATTATACTCGCTGGCAAAGGCCCTTCATTTACTGTCGGCATTGACTTAATTGAAATGGCGGGCGAAATTAAAGAACTTGCGGATCCTGCACAAAAAGGTGGGATAAAACGTAGTTTACTACAGAAGATTTATAAAATGCAGGATACCATGACTTGCATTGAAAAATGTCGCAAGCCTGTTATAGCTGCTGTTCATGGATATTGTGTTGGTGCTGGATTGGATATGATTTCGGCATGTGATATTCGCTTGGCAACTGCCGATGCACAATTTAGCCTGCGTGAGGCTGCCGTTGGATTTGTTGCGGACGTTGGTGTATTGCAGCGACTTCCACATATAGTGGGGCAGGGTATTACCCGTGAACTTGCCTACACCGCAAAATACATCACAGCCCAGCGCGCTAAGGAAATACTTCTTGTTAATGAAGTGTATCCTGATCAGAAAGCATTATATGAAGGTGCTGAAAAAATGGCAATGGAGATAGCCGAAAATTCACCATTGGCTGTGCAGGCTTCCAAGGATGTATTGAACTTTGGTATTGGTAAAACTATAGATGATGCACTCAAATATGTTGCATCGATGAGTGCTAATATCATTCCATCTGATGATTTATTTGAAGCATTCACTGCATTTGCACAGAAGCGAAAACCAAAGTTTACAGGCAAATAATACAAAAGGGCCGTCTCAAAACAAACTATGGGACGGCCTTTTTTTTATTTTTGAATCATATAATAATTTTACCCAGCTATAATAATGTCACCCCTCCGGGGGTTTGGTTATATGCGGTCACCTCGATACACTGCTATGCGTGCATTATTTATTGTCTTTCTGAGCGAAGAATCTCAATAAAACTATGAGATTGCTTCGTCGCTAACGCTCCTCGCAATGACGGGATTGGCCGATGTGTCATTGCGAGCGTAGCGAAGCAATCTCATTGCTACAATCGGAAAGATTGCTTCGTCGCTAGCACTTCTGGCAATGACGCTATGGACAATCAGCATTATACAAATCTGCCTTTTGGGACACCCCCTTGTCTATGTTTTAAAATAATTTTTTAAGCTTCTTTGTTGCCTTCTCTTTTGCTTTCTCAGTTCCTTTTTCTACTGCTTTTTGTGTAGTTTCTTTGGCTTTTTCTTTTGCCTTTTCCTTAGCTATATCTGCTACATCACCACCAATGTCCTTGATAACATCCATAAGCGAAGGAAGTTTTGGGGAAACCAGCTTTGTCTGTGGCTTATCCATTGTCCCGGTAACAAGGAATTGTAAAAATACTTTCCCGTCCTTATTTGTGAGATAACCAAAAGCTTTTTCGGCAACCGTATTTGATTTAACATATTTTGCAACATCACCCTTGATGAGCTTGGATGCATTCTTTTCAATCCCATTGTAAATGGATTTATTGTGTTTTTCATTGAGCGTCATGTCAACCTCAGCGTTAACTGCCTTTGTGTTGAGGTTTACATCAGCTTTGAAATTACCTGCATAGTCATCGGTGCTGATTTTCCCATTGGTGATTTTTAACAAACCGCCTTTATACCAGATATCTACATAGCCATTTTTCCATTTTACATCTTTTGATAAAAAGTCAAACTTGCCGGCATAATTAGCTAACGTCTCATTGCTCTTGATTGCATCAAATATCTGTAAACCGGTCATGGTTCCGTAAGGGCTTCCCGCTTTGAGTGAAATTTCTGGATTCAATATTCGTGTTTTCAGGTCAAATGGTTTTACCGTTCCACGTGATGCTAATGCAATATCAAATGATTCAACACTACCACCACTAGTTTTTCCTATAGTTTTGATGCCTATATCCAGTTTTAACTTCACCTGATTTTTCTTTTCCAGATCTTTTGGGTCTATTTCAATGTCGTGCACTAATGCATTGAGGTTATACAATTGCAGTGTTTGCTGCAAAGACTGATCTACAAATGTTATCACACCTTTTTCAATACCAACTTTACCTATAGTAATGCTTATTGGCAGCGTATCGGCAGTTAAAGGTTTTGAAGGTTCTTCTTTCTTAACTTCTTCAACCTTCTTTTCCTCTTTAGATGGTTTCATTAAATCAGAAAAATTGAATGTCCCACTCTGATAGCGGGTAATGTTTATCTTTGGTCCTGTTAGTAAAAGTTCACGAAGCTCAAATTTACCCTGTAGCAAAGGCAAAAATTTTAATTTAAATGTAAAAGAGTCAAGCCCAACAAATAGATCGCCTTTTTCTACTGGCTTCCCTTTGAGTGCTTCTAACTGTTTGGGTGTTTTAAAGTTTGATATTGCAACACCTTTAACTTCAATGCCCGAAACAACGCTGAATATACTGACATCAATCTTTTCAATGGTTACATGGCGGTTAAGTGCCTTCTCCATCTGCTGTGCAATCATATCTTTAGTAACAACCAGCATAAGTACAATGCTTGCAATAATTACCAGTGCAAATATGCTACCAATAACTATCGCTACCCATTTAAATATTTTTTTCATAGATATCCTCCAAAAAAAATAGTTTAATACCTCAATATGAAAAGAGGTTGTATTGGATAATGATTTGTTACAGGATATTTTATAAAAATTATTATTGCAATAGTGCAAGAAAAATCAATACAATTTTTATAATTTATGGGCACCTCTAAAAAACTGCTTTCTTCTGAAATTATTCATATAATAGAATAGAAAGTGGTTTTATACAATTATATTGTGCCCAAAAGGGAACATCAAAATAACAGTTTTTAGAAGTTCCCTTATTAATAAAGATTGGTAGTGTTGTATTTTTGGTAATTCAATTGTAAGGGGAGTAAACCATGGGTGTACTACATGAATATTTTTTTATTTTTATCCCGTTAGTGTATTTTTGTGTTGGTTTTATTGTTTTGTTAGTTATCAAAAAAATAGTATTTTCTATTTTAACAAAATGGGCTGCCTCTACAATCTGGGATATTGACGATATAATAATTGATTCATTGAAAAAACCTGCTTTCTTTGTTGTTCTTGCTCTTGCCATTCTTATTGCTTCACAGTACACAACGCTATCAGAAAAATGGCAAATGCTGATAACAAAAAGTGTCAATGTCATTATTATTTTTGCCCTTACTCTTGGCATAGCTAATATAGTTGGATCGTTATTACAAAAATATGTCAAAACTGCAAATATACCGCTGGCACCTACGGGTTTAACCTATATTATCATCAAGGGTTTATTTGTACTTATAGGGATTTTAATTATCCTTAATTACTTAGGGATATCAATAGCTCCCATACTGACAACCCTTGGAGTAGGTGGTTTGGCAGTTGCTTTGGCACTTCAGGATACATTGTCTAATCTCTTTGCTGGCATTCAAATATTAATTGAGCGTTCTATACGTGTAGGTGATTTTGTTAAAATTGAAGAAGGGATAGAAGGATATGTTGAGGATATAACCTGGCGTACTACACGAATCAGAATGCTTCCAAATAACATGATTATAATACCCAATAGCAAAGTAGCTCAGAGCATGATTACAAATTTCTATCTACCTGTTCCTCATTTAGCTTTGCGTATTCCTATAAGTGTGAGCTATAGCTCTGATCCCCAGCATGTTGAACATATCATACTTGATGAAGTGAAAAAATCAGCAAGCACTATACAACAGCTTATTATGGATCCAGAGCCTGTTGTTCGTTTTATGCCCGGTTTTGGCGATAGTTCCCTGGATTTTACCCTTATAGTATATGTAAAAGAATATGCTGATCAGTTTCCTGTTCAGTCTGAATTGCGTAAGCGAATATTTAATCGCTTTAGAGAAGAAGGTATTGAAATACCATTTCCACAACGTGTTATTCATATTACTAAAGAATAAGGAAACCTCAAAAACTATTTTTTTAGATGTTCCCTTGTGGGTACATTACGTAGGATAAAACCGCTTTCTTTTTATTGCTTTCATAATGATAAAAGCGGTTTTTAGATGTGCCCATAAACATTGTTGACATTTTGATTTTGGTATACAAATGTGTTTGTTAATATGATTAAGAATAATTTGTAATCTGATTGATAGTATATAGTACGGAGATGTTCACTATACCAGTGAAAGTGTTAAGTTGACATGTAATTATAAAAATCAAGTAGCAAAAGTTATCCTGAACTTAAGATATTTGGGGCTGATTTGATTCAATATTGTAATAAAGCCATAGATTATGAATCAAATTTGGAATAACATTTATAATAATGATATTGTCAGGTAAGGGAGTCTTATGAAATCAAAAGTAGTCATTATAATCAGCATAATTGCATTAACCGTGTATGCTTTTTTTACTGGATGTAAATCAACACCTCACTACAAACTGGCACAATTTATAAGCCCTGCAACCTGTGGTGGATGCCATGATGAGATATATGAACAGTGGAAAAACTCAATGCATAACTTGGCCCAAAAGGATATCATTTATAAAGAGTATGCTTCATTTTATTTAGATGATATAAAAAAACAAAATCCTATAAACAAGGATGAACTTGAAGAGGCAGAAAGCTGTGTTAAATGTCACATACCGGTAGGCTTTATTACTGGCAAGCCAGTAACAGTGACCGAAGAGCTATCAATGGAAACCGAATTGCCTGAAATAACAAAAGAAGGCATTCAGTGTGATTACTGCCATGTAATCGTTGATGCCAAGAAAAACTATAATGCACATTTTACTTATAAGCCAGGCAATGGTGAAGCAGACCCCGGTGTAAAGTATGGACCATTTAAGGATGCAACACCTGACTGGCATCAGGCTGCATATTCAAAGTTTCACACACAGGCTGCTTTCTGTGGCACATGCCATGACGTACGTCATGTTGTGTATGGCACAAAACTGGAAACAACCTTTGAAGAGTGGAGTAAAAGCCCGTACAATACCGGTGATGAAAAAACCACTGTTCCCTGCCAGGGATGTCATATGTATCACAGGCCAGGTGTTCCAGCAACCGGATCCACTCCACGGCCCAAGAATCCTGGATTTGCTGCTTTTGGAGGCCCACAGCGTGATCACATTTTTACACACTATTTTGTGGGGGGCAACAGTGTAATTCCTGGATTATATAATGATAAAGTCAAAGGCAAAATGGCTGAAGAACGTTTAAAGAATGCAGCCACAGTGTTAATTGATACGCGTGATCTTTCATCAGGGACTATCGCCGTAACAGTGACAAATACCGGTGCAGGACATAAACTTCCTACCGGGCTTACAGATGTACGGCAGATGTGGTTAGAGATAGTTATCCTGAATCAATATGGCAGAGAGGTTTTTGCAATTGGGAAGGCTGATAAAAAGGGCTATCTCCCTGATAATACTATAATCTTTAAGACTATATTTGGTGATGGGACAGGAAAACCTGTTACCAATATTGCAAAAGCTAAGGAGATACTATTTGACAATCGTATTTTACCAAAAGAATCCATGACAAATACCATTTTACTGCCTAAAGGATTAAAAGGCACCTATACTATACAGGTAAGGTTACTGTACCGTTTAGCTGATCAGAAAACAGTGGATGAGGTGATGAAAGAAAAGGCAATAAAATTACCTGTTATTGAAATGACAACAGCTAAAAAAGACATAGTTCTGTAAGGTTTTGTGTTTACAATAAAAGCTTACAATATATCAAAGCGCTATAGCTACAGGTTGTTCAGCAATATTTCATGTACTGTATCAACAGGTGAATCTATTGCTATCGTTGGCCCAAATGGCAGTGGCAAATCAACATTGCTGAAAATTTTGGGAACTATTGTGTCACCTGATAGTGGCAGGATAGAGTATTTTTATAATCATGATTTTATCCCTGCACATACGGTTATCAACTATGCTGGCATTGTTGCTCCCTACATACAGTGTTACAATCATCTTACGTTAACAGAAAATATTATCTTTGCATTTGGCTCAGTAACCGATGAAGCTATAGAGCTTCTCCATCGTTTGGATATGTATCAGCATAAAGATACAGTTCTTCATACCTATTCTACTGGCATGCAGCAACGCTGTAAGCTTGCAATGGCTCTTTTGAAAAAACCAAAACTATTATTGCTGGATGAGCCTGGTTCAAATTTAGATGATAGTGGAAGAAAAATCCTTTTTGAATTAATAAACAAAATACAACCATGTACTGCTATTATCATTGCAACAAATGACAGCAGAGAAGCAAAACTTTGCCATAGGAGTATTGTGCTTGATAAAGGGATTGGTGCGTAATATTGTAAAAGATCTTCGTATTGAGTTCAGAAGTAAAGTAGTCATTTCGCTGATACTATCGTTCAGTGTCATTGTGACAATTTCTATTGGTTTTGCATCAGGTGGCATAATTGGCAGCCCAATGGTGCATGCTATTCTTTTGTGGGTCATTATATTTTTTTCAGGGATGAATACATCTCACCTCTTTTACAGGGAGATAGAAGAAAATACAGCTCTCTTTAACCTGATGTATTACAGCCCCGAAAGTATATTTGTATCAAAGCTTTTTGTAAACGGTATTATTATGGTGGCTGTTGCAGCAATAGTGGGATTGCTGTATCTGTTTGTTATGGATGTTGCAGTATATCATCATTGCAGTTTTGCAATCATGTTACTGGTAGGCAGTAGTGCCCTGGCAGTGTGTACAACGATAATTGCTGCAATAACTGCAATAGCACAGGCACGAGGAGGCCTTTTTACTATTTTATCTTTCCCCATAACACTACCCATTATTACCGTGGTAATAAAATCAACAACACAGTGTTTTTCTAAAGAGATTTTTTCTTCATTAAGCGCTATACTTTTTCTGCTTGCATTTTCAACGTTACTTGGCGTGGTATCGTATATGCTGTTCCCCTATATATGGAGAGAATTTTAAATGAATCCTAATTTTTCATGGAGTTGTACATGTTTTTAATCATTATTGATGCACTGTTAATGCTCGTATCTCTGTATCTCATATTCATATGGGTGCCACCTGCAGCAATCCTTGGGGAAACAAGCAGGATAGTGTATCTACACGTGCCACTTGCCTGGGTGTCGACACTGGCATTTATTGTTGCAGGTCTTACTTCAATACAATATATACGCAAAAAAACAATAGCGTATATTCATTTTGCACGTGGCTCAGTGCAGGTTGGATTTTTTTTCAGTATAGTAACCGTGATAACAGGTTCACTGTGGGCAAAGGTTATGTGGGGAAGTTACTGGAACTGGGACCCTCGTGAAACATCAATCACGTTGCTGCTACTAGTATATATTGCCTATTTTAGCTTGCATCAAATTGTGCGCACCAATCCAAAGGGTGCTATCTTAGAAAGTGTGTATCTTGTTATAGCGTTTGTAGCTTCACCATTTTTAATATTTGTTGTTCCGCGTCTGTATCCATCGCTTCATCCTGATCCCGTGATTAATACTCAAGGGACAATACTTCTAGATACTGAAATGCGGCTAGTTCTTATTATTTCGGTTGTAGCGTTTACACTTTTTTATGCCATTGTGTTAAAACTTTTACTAAAGGTATATACGTTAGAATATTTATGTACTGAGGATATATCATGAAATTATCGTTAATGGTAACTATCGCACAAAATATAACACAAATACAGAAAGATTCAACTACAGTGCTATTCTGGGTATCTGCCGTTGTGTGGGTTGGTATTGTGTGTTACTTAATACTTTTGCATAATAAGGTTAAAAGGTTGGAAAAGAGGCTCAATGAAAAAAAGTAATATTATTATAGTAAGTATCATTGTAGTATGTGGTGCTATAGCAATTTTTTCCTTTAAGGGGATAGTAACGCCGTATGTATCGTTTGATGAGGCATCAAAGGGTAATACGTATGTACAGGTACTGGGAAACCTGGTAAAGTCAGTACCGGTGCAAAATTCCGCTGACGGCTTTACATTCACCATTGAAGATGATAATGGGAAACGATTGACTGTGATTCATAAAGGATCAAAGCCGCTTAACTTTGAGCATGCAACAAGCGTTGTTGCAATTGGAAGCTATAATAAAGATAAGCAGATATTTGAAGCAGATAAAATTTTGGTAAAATGCCCTTCTAAATACACCAAGGAGAATAAATAATGAATCTTCTGTATTATCTTCCATGGCTTTCTGCTGCGCTGGTAGTGGCCTCGGTTGTGTTAGCGGTTAATTCGTTTAAGAAAGATAACTTAAAAGCAGCTAGATACAGTTACTATGGTGCAACCGCTGTAACAGGGCTTATGCTTGTTACATTAACCATTGCGTTTGTCCTCAATACATTTCAATTTTTGTATGTGTATCAACACTCTTCTGTGGATTTGCCATTCATGTATCGTATTGCAGCAGTGTGGGCAGGGCAGGAAGGCTCATTTTTACTGTGGACGTTTTTTGTTATGATAGCTGTAGTGCTTGCATTGCGATATGAAAAACAATATACACAGAGCTTTCTGACATTGGCAGGGCTGGTAACGCTGGTATTTATCATACATTGTTTGCATAATAATCCGTTTGCGTATGTGTGGGATACTTCAAAAAACGTTTTACCGGGAGCAATACCACAGGATGGCTTGGGGTTAAATCCTCTGCTTCAGGATTTCTGGATGGTGATACATCCACCGGTGCTCTTTGCCGGGTATGCACTGGCAACGGTACCGTTTGTGTATGCAATAATTGCACTATTGTATAATGATTATTCACTGTTAACTGCTGGGTACCGCTGGGTAGTTGCTACAGTGTTAACGCTTGGGGCAGGTATATTTTTAGGTGGGTACTGGGCATACAAGGTGCTGGGCTGGGGTGGCTACTGGGGATGGGATCCTGTGGAAAATGCTTCGCTTATCCCATGGCTTACAGGCCTTGCACTCATGCATGGATTAATTGTGCAAAAACGTAAGAGGGCACTTATCAGGTTTAATAGTATAATGGCGATAGTTACTTTTGTACTGGTTATCTTTGGTACATTTTTAACCCGCAGCGGTGTCCTTTCTGATTTTTCGATGCATTCATTCAGTGGTGCAGGTAATTTTACTGATCTTTTACTTTTTATTGTGACAGTTAGTATTGTTACTACAGGATTGTTGTTGTATCGCCGAAACGATGCAATTGGAAATACATTAGATAATACTCTGTTTGCAAAAGACAATATAATAGTCTATGGCATTGCAGCATTATTATTTTTTGCTCTGTTTGTGCTCATTGGTACCTGTATGCCCATCATCACCGGGTTACTGGGGCAAGCATCAACGGTGCAGGAATCATATTATGTCAGTATTGCCAGGCCAATAGGTTTTCTTGTTGTGGTGTTGTTGCTTGTAACACCTTTTGCAAAAAAGCCATCCTTAAAAACAGTAGCGATAGCAGGATCTATCGCCCTGGCTGTATCATTGCTTTTATTTGTAGGGAAGCCTTTTATTCCTGTTGCTTTTATTGTAATGTTACTTTCTTTTGGTATACTGCTTACCAATGTTAAAGGTATAGTGCCACACATACCGTTGCATCTGGCTGCACGTATAGCGCACAGTGGTGTAGCTTTGCTCATAGTAGGAATCATTACATCACAAACGCAGTCAGTTGAGTATCATGCACAGATTGCGCAGAATGAAAAAAAGACATTTTATCCAGTAGCCCTGGAGCTTGTGGGCATGGTTGAAGGTAGTAAAAGTGCAATTGCATTCAAGTATGATTATTACAACACATCAAAGACAATTCAAACACCATATTTTATTGATACTCGCACCAATCAGCTATTCAGAGAACCATATATTGACTATAACCTGCTATATGATGTTTATATTTCACCTGTTGAATATAGATTGGGTAAGGATACACTAACACAGATCATGCTTAAAAAAGGAGAGGTGCGTTCATTTAATGATGTCACACTTCGCTTTGATGGGTTTGATATTGACCGCATGGCTATGATGCAGGGTAATCCAAAAATCTATGCGTTGTGTACTGTGAAATATCAGGGTAAGGAGTACACAGTGCGCCCAGGAGTACTATTTGATGGCGACAGGCGCACAAGCCAGAATACAGTACTTCCTGGTACAACGCGAACGATTTCGTTGATGGATTTTGATATTCATGAAAAGCTCATAGTATTATATATGGATGCACCAGCACAGGCTGTGGTTCCACCTGATATGGTGATAGTTGATATTTCCTTTAAACGGCTTATATGGTTAGTATGGTTGGGTACCGTGGTAATAGCCTTTGGCACTGCATTACCACTGGTTAAACGACAATAGCATAAATAGTATTTATGGATGTAGTTTTACAGTAATGGATTGAGCATATGAAAGAGGAAAAAGAGATAATTCAAAATAAAAAGGCCCGTTTTGAATATGAGATACTTGATACTATTGAGGCGGGTATTGTATTGAAAGGTACTGAGGTAAAATCAATACGGCAGAAAAAAGTCAGTATACAGGATTCTTATGCCCGCATCAAGGATGGCGAGGCATTTTTATATGGGATGAATATATCCCCATATGAAGCAGGCAATATTTTTAACCATGACCCGTTACGTGTGCGCAAACTTTTGTTACACAAACAGGAAATAAAGCGCCTTACTGGCAAGCAGCAGGAAAAAGGATTGACGCTGGTGCCACTCAAGCTGTACTGGAAAAACGGGAAGGTAAAAGTCCTTCTGGGGCTTGCTAAAGGGAAAACCCTGTATGATAAACGCCATGATATAAAGAAGCGTGATGCTGACAGAGAACTGCAGCGCTATAAGCGCATGCGTTAATTATGAATATACTGCTACCGATTCTATCTTCTTAGCTATCTCTTTGAATCGTTCTGCTATTACCTTTGTATCTTTTCCTTTTTTAAGCTGGCGGGCAGCAATAAGCTTTAGTACTTTCATTATTGATTCGTAATCAGGCCTGTCAAAATTTCCTCCTGAAACTATAAAAAGCTCTTGCAACAATTCTTTGGCTTTGGTGTAGCTTTCTGGTTCTGAATCAAAAACATTTGATGCCACACATTGTGTTATTTCATCTTTGATTTGTTGTGCATTATAATCACGCAATAGCATATAACGTTTAAGTCCTCCGTAAAAAGTTTAATTATTCAGTTCACTTATTCCCCCTGCTTCTCAGTGTGGTATCTTAGCAAGCATAAGTGCTATAGTTACCGCCACTATGCAAAGGAAAGATTTTTCCTCTCTTTAAGTTACAGAGAGGGTTGATGGTTATGGGAAAATAATTGCATTCGTTATGAAAATATGAACTCAATAAAAGTAACGAAACTATTGAAAAAACTAGTGCTTAAGAATATCATTTAATTTTAAAATATAATAATTATTTTATTTTTCGTCAACAGATTCTGATAAAAATTTTATTCCCACTCTATGGTTGATGGTGGTTTTGATGAGATGTCATATACAACTCTATTTACACCTTTTACTTCATTGATTATGCGCGTGGAGATTCTACGCATTAAATCTTCGGGTAAGTATGCCCAGTCGGCGGTCATAGCATCAAGTGATGTAACAGCCCGTATTGCAATGACATTTTCATAGGTACGTTTGTCCCCCATTACCCCTACTGATTTTATGGGTAAAAATACGGCAAATGCCTGCCAAAGTTTTGTATAATAATCAGCTTTTTTTATCTCTTCAATCAGGATGTCATCAGCCTCCCGTAAAATAGAAAGACGCTCTTTTGTAACTTCGCCAATAATGCGGATGGCAAGGCCGGGGCCAGGGAATGGATGCCTGTTTATCAATTCTTCAGGCATGCCTAATTGCCTGCCTAATTCCCTCACCTCATCTTTAAATAACTCTTTCAGTGGCTCTATTACCTTGCCTTCTTTTATTAATTCAAGCACTTCCGGCACTCTATTGTGATGGCTCTTTATAGTATCTGAAGGTCCTTTGGTAGAAACTGATTCTATTACATCAGGATACAACGTTCCCTGTGCTAAAAAATCAAATGTTCCAATTTTTGCAGCTTCGGATTTAAAGACATTAATAAATTCTTTACCTATAATTTTTCGTTTTTGTTCAGGATCAGTTATCCCTTTTAGTTTTTGTAAAAATAATTCTTCAGCATCGACATAGATAAGGTTGAGATTCAGATGTTTTTTAAATCGCTCTATGACTTTAGTATGTTCGTCCTTGCGTAATAGTCCGTTGTTCACAAAAACACAATATAAACGGTTACCGATAGCTTTTTGTAACAGCACAGCAGTAACTGAAGAATCAACACCACCGGAAAGACCTAAGAGTACCGTGCCATTGCCTACAACCGCTCGTATGTCATTTATTGCTGAATCAATAAAGGATTGCATTGTCCATGTTGGTTTAAAATCGCAGATTTCAAAAAGAAAGTTTTGTAATATCTCTTTGCCATATTGTGTATGGTAAACTTCTGGATGGAATTGTACGCCATATATCTTTTTTTGTGGAAACTCTATTGCTGCAATTTTTGCATTACGTGAACCTGCAATAACAGTAAACTCCTGTGGAACGCTTTCAACCTTATCGCCGTGGCTCATCCATACGGTTTGTGTATCCGGCAATCCTTTAAATAATGGGGAATTGTTTACAATGGTAATATCAGCTCTGCCATATTCTTTAAAAGGTGATGGAGATATCACTCCTCCGAAAGCATCGACAACCACGTACAATCCGTAGCATATCCCCAAAACAGGTATTCCTAAAGAAAATAATTCTTTGCTTATTTTTGGGGAATCTTTTTCATATAATGATGAAGGTCCACCGGAAAGAACCAGGGCTTTGGGATGTTCTTTTTTTATTTCATCAATGGATATTGTATAGGGCACTATCTCTGCATACACATTCAGCTCCCTGATTTTACGGGCAATGAGCTGTGTATATTGTGAGCCAAAATCCAAAATGAGTACTTTGTTCTGTGAAGATACCCCAAAGCCATGTTCAATCATTTTTTAGCCTCTAATGCATTTATGTATTCGTATAGACCTTTGGAAAGTGTTTCATTTTTTTCAATAATGGTTTTTTGCATAGTGTGGCGATAGTTACGCAGCTTTTCCTGATAAGCGGGATTCCCGGTTGATAAAATAGATACAGCCAGCAATGCAGCATTGGTAGCACCAGCTTTACCGATAGCAACTGTTGCTACAGGGATTCCTGATGGCATCTGCACTATGGATAAAAGCGAATCAAGCCCACCGGACACCTGCGTTTCGATGGGGATACCTATGACAGGCAATACAGTGTGTGATGCAACAACGCCAGGAAGATGAGCTGCTCCACCAGCTGCTGCAATAATAACCTTAGCCCCAGCGTTTTCCATCTGTTTAATCCATTCGGCCACCAGATGAGGGGTTCTGTGAGCTGAATATGCCTTCACATCGTATGATATACCAAAATCATCCAGTGTCTGGAAACATCCCTTTAGTTTTGGTAGATCAGAATCGCTGCCCACGATGATTCCTACTTCTGCCATTGTTATGTTCCTTTCTTTTAATTTATTATTATGAACTATCGCATACTATAATGCTTGACTTAAAATATAATGCGTGCAGTAATAAAATCAAATTTTAAATGTGAAAATTTATGTCACTGCTCAGTATAACATTTTTTATTGTGGGTGCATCTATCGTTGGTGCATTGCTTTTAGTTATACGTGCTCACCAGTATCCTGCAAAGGTGCGTAAAGCCCAGGAATACCTTGATAGTGGAGACATTGCAAAGGCAAGTGAAATTGTCAAGCTTGTTCTTGAGCGAAAAAAAGATTATGTTCCTGCACGGTACTTACGGGCACAGATTTTAGTAAAACAAAAACAATACCTTTTAGCAATTTCTGAACTTAATGGTATTCTTGCCCTTCCTGAATTCAATAAGTATGTCAATGAACTTGATATCCATTATATGCTTGCTGATCTATACCATGAAACACAGCAATGGCAAAAGGAAGTAGAAGAGTTCAGGATAATTTTACAGTTTAATCCTGATGATATTAATGCAAACCACAGGCTTGGAATAGTGCTTTACAGGCAACATGATTATATTGGTGCCAAGGATTATTTGCTTAAAGCAGTTACCATGGATCCTGCACTTACCGACATTTATGCACCGCTAGGGATATGTCTTTTTAATTTAGCAGATTATGAACTGGCGCAAAATTTCCTCATCAAGGCAATAGAAAGCAATCCTGCCAATTATGAGCCCCATTATTATCTGGGTATCATATTTAAAATGAAGAAGGACTATGTTGCTGCTCTGGATATGTTAGCAAAAGCACGTAATGACAGGCGATATTTTGTGAAAAGCCAGTATGCTATAGGTCAGATATACTTTGATAATGATGAATACAGTAAGGCCATTGAGGAATTGGAGAAAGGATTATCCTATGTTAAGGATAGTACTGATGAAGGACTGGCTTACCGGTATTTACTTGCTGAATGTTATGAAATGGAAAATAAGATTCAGGAGGCTGTACATCACTGGGAAAAAATTGCAAGTATAAATCCAAATTACCGAAGTACTCAGCTGAAACTGGATGACTACAAGGCAATACTGGAAAATAAAAATTTGAAATTTTTATTTACTTCATCAATGTCCGAGTTACAGCCTCTTATAACAGAAATAATTGCTCAGCTTAATTACAGCATTGTGTACAAAAAAGAAGTTACGCCTAATGAGTATATGTATAAATGCTTTAGTGTGAAAAGAATAAATGAACCTCCAGCATTAATCAACTTCATACGCACAACCCGTGATATAACAGAAGGCCAAATTAATGCATTTTATCAGAGAATGTTAGAAGAGAAATGCAGAAGCGGCATCTTTATTACGACTTCAAAATTCAGTATAAATGCTAAATCTCAGGCAGCAAATAAAATGATTGAAATTATGGATGGAAGATTTTTACAGAAAACCATGGAAAAGATTAAAGGGAAAAAGGTTTAATCATGAACAGGTTTTTCTATTTGCTCATGTGTGTGCTGCTTTTAACAGTTTCGTGCTCCCGTGAAAAGGAGATTCATGAAGGGATACGGCTTTATAATGAAGGGCTTACGCAAAGTGCATTTGTAAAATTCAGGGAAGGATTGCTACAATATTCCACTATTAAGACTATTAATGCTCAGAATCTTTATTTTACACCTTTTGCTATTTTTTCTTCAGAAAATATAGTGTCTATGCTTTATCCGGAACAATATTCCTACAATTTCCCCCGTGAAGTTGTAAGTTTATGGTATGATAGGGAAGAAGATACATGTGCTGTTACAGATGGTATTGTGGTATATCTTTCAATCAATGATAAAGAATCAATTATAAACAACCCAACGCAGGAACCTATAAAAGCAGTTGCCCATGTATCACATACCTACTTACTTTGCGGTAAAGAATTATTTGTGTATAATGTAAGAGATGAGCAGATAAAAAAATTATCATCAATTGAATTTTCACCGCCCGAAGCATTTAAATATTATAATGCGTATATAGATGTTATAGATGATAAGCTGATTGTCATTGCGGGTATTGCTGGGGCATATAATCTGTGGGTAATAACAAAAAATGGGGATTTGCTTATCCCATCTGTCAGGGTAGCTTCATGGAAACATGCATTACATGATGGAACACTTTTTGTAATCAAAGGAAGTGCAGGTAACTGGGATTTTAAAAGCATTAATATAAAAACCAGACAGGAAAAAATTATCAAAAACTTTTCCAATCTTACAGATATTCATATGACTGACTATGGTGTTGTCATTAATACTGGCCAGCAGATGTATATATATCTGTACAATAATACTATGTATACATTCCCATTTGTATATTCCATAAAGGGTGAAACGCGAGATAGTATGGTTGTTGATAATGGTTCACTGGTAATTATCAGCAGTGAAAAATTTTTTTCAAAAATACAGGGGATTGCTAAAGATACAGGCTGTTGTATGGTAAAAAAATTAAATCAGGAGTGAATAATAACTATTGCATCATCGTGGACATTTTCAAACCAGTATGATCCATTTTTATGGAGATGTTTTTCCAGGATTGTCATTATAGTAGTTACATGGCCTTCACCAAAACCCATTGCATAACAATGAAATAACGCTTCCTGAGATATATCATGAATCTGAACGTTATGTATCTGGTGGATATAATGTATTTCATGGGATATTGAATGCTCCTTAAGATAAGCAATGATATGTTGTAAATGGTGCTTTGATCGTTCCTTTTTAAAATAACTTCTGATAACATCACTTAATGTATATGTTTTTTCTGTACGTACTGCTATCATCACCAGTGGTGCGATGTGCATCATTGTGACCAAAGCCTTTTCTAATGGCTTGATACCATATATTGAATGCATAGCTATACAGGCATCGGCTTTCAATGATTTTATTGTTTCAAGCGGATGAGGATAGATAGTTATGTTAACAGAAAGATTTTTTATTTTGTCATATAAAATGCTGCTCATGCCAATAGCAGGTTCAATGGCATACACCGTATATCCAGCAATAGCAAGAGGGATGCTGAAGGCACCGGTTCCTGCTCCAACATCAGCAACTGATGTTACAGTATATTGGTTGAGACATTCTATAACATGATCTAAAAGCTTACCAGGATATCCCAATTGGGAATTTCGCTTTTCATACATTACAGCAAAGCTGTAATCATCAAAAGGAGATTTTTTTTCTTGATTACTATCGCTCATAGTATTATTCTATAAGTACTTTAGCAGTATGCTTCATTAAAAGGAACCGTATATGTTTAAAAAAATTCTCTATCCAACAGATTTTTCTGAATGTGCTCATGCAGCCATGCCATATATAAAATTAATGAAGAAAGCAGGAACAAAGGAATTAATCATTCTTCATGTTATCGATATACGCCAGAGCACAATAATAGATACAACAGCATTTGGTGAAACATTTGTCTACCCCTATGATATATCGGATATTCTGAAAAAAGAAGCTGAAACCCAGATGAATACATTAATCAAGCAATTTTCGCGACTATTTAAAGTTACTCCATTAATTGTAGAAGGTATCCCTTTTAAAGAAATTATACATGTATCTCAGCAGTATAATGTATCATGCATTGTAATGGGTTCACATGGTAAAAGCAATATTGAAGAAATGTTGTTGGGTTCGGTTACTGAAAAAGTAGTAAGAAAATCACCTATACCGTGCCTGGTCATTAAAAGGGCTTAAAAATTTTCTTCCTGGTAATCATAAAAATCATCTGGAATATCTTCTAAATCATCATCAGATTCACTATCATTATGATCTAAGGTATCATCATTTGAATTGTCATCCTGCGGATGTTCGTCCTGGTTATTTTTGGTTGGGGGTTGTTCTTTATTTGTTGTACTGTCATCCGTAACAGGATGTAATGATGCATTTGAGCTGAATGCACCATGTGATAACAATGCTGCATGCAATGGCCTTATCATAACAATTAAGATTAATAAAATAATACCATATTTAAGTTTCATTCTGTACCTTTTAATGTTCATTGAATATTCATTCTTTATTCAATCAATGATTTAATACTATAAGCATATTTGTGATACAAATGCAAGAAAATTTTTAACTATCGGTATCATTTACTGCAAGCAATTCATTGGATGATAGTGCCCTGGTTACCAGCATAACAGTATAATAACTTAAAACAGCAATCAGCACTGATAACAAAAAGCTATATTCAAAGTGAATAAAGAATTTTCCAACGAAGTATGTTGTAGCTCCTGTTATCAGGGTAACTATTGCAGCAGGTACACTGGGCTTTTTTGAATACATGCCAATGATGTAAATAACAAAAACCCCGGCACTACCAAACGCAGATGCTTCTTTTACAAGTGAATAGATGCCTTCTGCATGAAGTGCTAAAATATACGATGTGATCCCTAACAAAAGAACTCCTGTTCTATCGGCTATAAGTTTTGTTTTGTCGCTTAAATTGGGATAGAAATTAAAAATAAGGTTATGATTGAGAAGGGCTGAGGATGCTAATAGAGCACTGTCAACAGTAGAAAGAATCGCTGATACCAGTGCCCCCGCAAAAATAATATAAAGGTATTTGTGAAAGTGAAATTGTGCCATCCTGGGCAGTATTTGTTCAGGATCATTTAAGCCGGGCATAATATGAAAGCCAACAAGCCCTATAAACAGGGGAATCATGCCAATTGAAATATACATAAAAGATGCTAATAATGAACTTCTTCGTGCCACTGTAGCTGATCGTGCAGCTAACATACGAGAGATTACCTCCTGAGCAACAAGGGAGCCACATATTGGCACAGCCCATGATTCAACCATTGTGAATAAACGCTGCCAGGGGTCGGATAGTGAATGAGGAACAAATGTCAATCGGGTTGTATCGATCATACTTAATGCTTGAGACAATCCACCCACATCGCCAAGCACGGAAAATAAGATGACAATAAGCCCAATGATTAAAATGGCACCTTGAACAATATCTGTTATTGCATCAGCAAGTAATCCACCCAACCCCGTATATACAATAACAACTATCGCGGATATGGTAATGGATATGGTTAATTCCAATTCAGATGATGCAGATAGAACCTGTCCAAATGCCCGTATCTGAGCCGCAGCCCAGAGCAGAGATGTAGGTATAAGTATTATTGCGGTAAGCTTTTCTACAGTACTGTCGTAGGTATTTCGGAAAAAATCGGAGATAGTTGTTAGTTTCATATTCCACAGACGGGATGCAAAAAAAAGGCCAAGTACAAAAAGAACTATCGCATATCCAAAAGGATCAGCAGTAACTCCAACAAGCCCGTCAGCGTATGCTGCACCCGAAGTACCAATGCAGGATTCGGCACCAAACCAGGTTGCAAAGACTGAAAATGTAACTAGAAGGTAACCTAATTTTCTTCCTGCGAGAATAAAATCATCATCAGAATGGATCTTACGGGAAACTATTATCCCTAAAATAAGCTGAAAAATGATATATGCTAAGATTCCAATGAGATATCCTGACACCTTCCTTCACCTGGCTATTGGTACTTGAAAAATACTATTGACATAGAATAGTTTATATTTTTTCAAGAAATATACTAAAAAAAATTAAATCAATGTACTTTTAAACAAATATTTTTACAAAAAAATGGTAAGCAATATACATCTATCATTGGTTGTTGTATGCGTGTTTATATTCATGACACAATTATTTAAAAGAATAATAATTGAAAAAATACTATCGTATAATATGTATTTACTATGGATTTTATTTTAGATATTTTGAATACATTTTTTTCAGATTACGGAACATTGTTTTTAATATTTGTAGCCCGTATTTTTGATGTATCTATAGGTACTATGCGCATAATCTTAATGGCTCGTGGATACAGGTCAATTGCGCCGATTCTGGGATTTTTTGAAGTTTTAATCTGGCTTGTGGCTATAAATTCGGCTTTGAAGCATTTTGATGGTATAATTAGTTATATAGTGTATGCTGCAGGATTTGCTACTGGAAATTATGTTGGGATGCTCCTTGAAGAAAAAATTGCCATTGGCTATCAGTCGATACGAATTATCACCAGTAAAGTTGTTTCCGCATTGCCACTGGTGCTACGGCAGGAAGGATTTGGCGTTACTCAGATTGATGGAATTGGCATGAAGGGCCCCATTACCTTATTGTTTACCGTTGTGCCAAAGAAAGAAGTAAAAAGAGTTGTGGAAATTGTCCAGATGTTAGAACCAAATGCATTCATTACCATTGAAGATGTTAAACAGCATCTCAGTGGTTTTTCTGTTCATAATGGATTTACTCAAAAATTTGCGGCTTTTATTACAAAGAAGAAATGAAGGGATAAGGCTATAAGGGAACTTCTAAAAACTAATTTTTTGAATGTTCCCTTGTGGGCACAAAATATAGGGTAAAACCGCTTTCTATTAAATGAATAATTTAGGAAGAAAGCAGTTTTTAGAGGTGCCCATAATTAAATAATTTTTATGACGGTAACTTTCCTGTTTACATCTAAATTCCCCTGGGTAATGAGATCAGAACCTAAAAATAGTACATTATCAACTCCCTGATGTGGTGTCCCGGCTTTGGCATGGATTGATCGTAGTCCTCCTAACCACCACCGTTCATCGGCTATATAAAGAATATCACCTGGTTTAGCCTGCAGATATTCCATCATCTTTGTACTTAATGAAACCCCTTCATTGGTTTCGGCTATGTAGCAATGGATTATTTTACCTTCATCAAAATCATCCGGTTCACCACCTTTGAATAAAACTTTTCCTGCATGGATGCTGTCAACTACCAGGCCAGGAATGTTAGATAATTCTTTTTCTTTTGACAGTAGTGTAATCACAATACTAACAGTGGTACATACTATTAATCCATATAGTGCCCGTAAATACTGTAGTCCCTGGGGGGCTACACCGTGGGATAATAATGTTAATACTGCTGGCCATTTTATGGAGATAAGCATTGCTATGCTGCCAAGAACCAGGGTATAGATAGCTGCTTTTGTTGTGTATCGTTTCCATAAAATGCCAAATAAGATAGTTACTATCATGGGAGGGGTTACTGCAGCAATAAATGTACCATGAGCCAGATAAATGGATTTGAATTGCATGAATAAGGGTACCAGGGCTACACCAATGACTGCAGCAGCTAAAGAAATGGTTCGGGCCCATTTGAGATAGAACATGTCATCTTTATCCGGGACAAATTTTTTAACTATATCATTGACACCAATTGCAGCTACTCCATTAATGAGTGTATCAATTGTTGACATTAGTGCTGCAATTAAAGCTGCCATGATAAATCCAAATATTCCTGGTTTTGTGATTCCAAAAGCTACATCCACAAATATATGATTGGGGTCAGTATTGTTTGACAGCAGTCCTAAATTTTGCATAGACCGACCTATCCACCCTGCATTTGCCACAGCAAATGCAGCCAATGGCATGAGTACTAGACAAACTAAAAACATTGCTTTTCTACCATCACGGGGAGAGCGGACACTTAAGAAACGCATGAGTATACCCTGGTTCATAAAATAGAATGCCATGGAACTACCAAACGCATCCTGCCAGAATATACCTACAAAATTGAAATCGGGTGGTTTGTTGAACGGTGAAAAGGGCAATTTAAATTCATAGGGCAAAGACTTCCAGAAAGTGGATACACTGCCAATTTTTTCTATTCCTAAGAAAAAAACCAGGAATCCAGCTGAAAGCAGCATCAATGCCTGTGCCAGGTCGGTCATAATTACTGACGTCTGACCTCCTGCGTGCATATATACAGCACATACAAAGGATATTAGTATGGCGGTAACCATGACATCCCAGCCAAACATGGCATTAAATGCAACTCCAATAGTGTAAAGATTAATGCCTATGTATCCCAATAAATAGATTAACAGGATAATAACGCTGATTGTCCGTGTGGTGCCGTTAAATCGCTTTTCAAAGTATTCAGGTATTGATGTTATCCGTGAATAATAAATTATAGGAAGCCATATGAATACAAAGAGTGGCAGGATGAACCAGTCATTGAGGTATGTCATTGTTGAAGAAAATCCGTACTGATATGCTACAGCTGAGTATTTAATAAAACTGTATGATCCTACCGTTGTTGCCACGCAGCTAAATCCAATAAGCCACCAGCTGAAACGCTGCCCACCAAAAAAGAAATCTTTAGTGCTTTTGACATATTTGCCAAAGAATGTACCAAATCCCAGTATAAATAAAAAATAAAATATAATAATAGCAAAATCAAGTACTGTACCCTTAATCATATTTTACACCCCGGCAAAGAGTATCATTGATGCGTGGAATATGATAAAAAACAGATAGCCAGCAATAATTTCAAAAAGTATGCGGCGCTCGGTAGGATGAGAAAGTGATATAACATCCTTCTTTATAGCTATCATTGTGGTGAAAATGAAGAATATAGTGAAAATGCTGTACTGATATATGAAAGGCAACCAGGGTGAATTCATGATCCATATTCCTCCTGAATTGTAAAGTGTAATGGCAATATGCGTACTTCCGCATTGGTAAAATGTGGCAAAGATTTAAACTTATGTGCGGCAAGACCACTGGCAATAGCATATAGAATTTGCAAAGGGTCACCATGGGATACAATAAGTATCTTCTGGTTTGTAAGGTTTTTTTCGCAATCAAGTAAAAATGATAGCATCCGTCGTGCAACTGCTTGAATGGGTTCAACATCATAGCAGGCAGCATCAAATTCTAATTTGCAATCCATATCCCATACTTTGTGGTAATTCTCGCTGTTAGTTCCCTCAAACTGGCCAAAATAGCGCTCACGCAGTCGTGAATCAGGTATGATAGGGACATTGGTACAATGCTTGGCAACAAGTATTGCAGTTTGATATGCACGTAAAAAATCCGATGTATAGATATATGTTATATTCTGCATTTCTTTAGTAGTAACTATCGCCTGTAACACCTGACGTTCCCCTTCCTGTGTTAGTCCATAATTGCTGACTCCAGTTGCAGGATCACTGATGATAATATGCTTTTCATTGGCAGTGCTCTGGGCATGGCGCATGCAAAGGTATGTATTATGTAACACAATTGATTTCATACATGTGCCAGTATAGATAAAGAAAATATAAAATCAATATTTTTTAAATATAAAGAATATCCCCTTCTTTTGCGGCAGATATTCTGACAGGGAAAGACAGAGAACGTGCATGCTTTACAGCTTTTGAAATATCACGGTCAGTATGATTGGGATCATGATGGAATGTAATTAAATGCTTTACATTAAAACGCGAAGCAACACCAGCAACAGATTCAATAGAAGAGTGCCCCCATCCTATACGTGTTGCATATTCCTGGGGTGTATACTGGCAGTCGGCAACAAGGATGTCGGCATCCTGTATTAAATTGCCTATATTTCTAAGGTTATAATCACCCAATTCTGGATCATTTAAAACTTCATTATCAGTGGCATAGACAAAAACACGATTATTATATTCCACGCGATAGCCTAATGATAATCCAGGATGAAAAAGATGTGTGTACCATATAGTAATATCATTGATGGTAAATGGATTCTTTGACAATTCTACGAAATGGATATTGGATGATAGCTCAAACAGAGTTACGGGGAAGTACTCTCGATCCATCTGGCCTAAAATAAGCTTTTCCAGTGTTGAAACGCTGTGCCCTCCATAAAAATAAATAGAAGCATTTTTATTATATGCCAGGTCAAAGAATGGAAATCCCTGTATATGATCCCAGTGAGTATGGCTTATGAAAAGGTGCACTTCAACAGGTTTGCCAAAAAATTCTTTTGATAGTGCTTTTCCAAGCATTCTGATGCCGGTACCTGCATCAAAGATGAGAATTGTATGGCCACATCTGAGCTCAACACATGAAGTATTCCCACCATATTTAACAAAATCCTTGCCCGGTGTTGGTATTGAACCTCTGACACCCCAGAATCGGATATACATGTTGGTTTTATTTTTTTTCATTAATACCTTGTGTTACTTCACGTATTGATATTGTACTCTTCGACATTTCCTGTGGCTTTCTTCAAACATAATTAGTCTACAAAGTGCACATACAATGTATCTGAAAAAGTATGGTGTACCTTTTGGTTTTGTTTTTCAATAGTAACATGGATGACAAAGGGTAGCTTGAATGTTTTAAAACTGTGGGTGTTACGAATGTCATTCAGGAATATTTTCTCTAGAAGGCTGCCGATAAGTGAAAACCCATATACAGTTGTTGTTACTTTTTCTATTCGTTCTGCTGTATATGTTGTATGTGAAGTTGGGTTTTCAAAATAGGCTGTCACGGTTGCCGATTCAATATTCTGATTGCATTGTATGCTAAAACACAGTGTATCACCCTGAAAATAGATGTAATTACATATATCTTTTAATGACCTGCAATAAGTACATGGCTTAAAGGTATAGACCAGGGAAGCATTGGCGATAGTTCCCTTCATTGATACACTGCTGCCGCACTCAGTATTAATAATTTTTAATGGTTTGTTGGTACATGCAATAAAAAGAAAAAGTACTGGCAAAATATATTTAATTTTATGCAATAACAAGCTGCCACCATCCTTTCAGCATACATTGTTCATCACGGGTGAGTGAATAGCGGTTGAAGTAATCGCTTGCCATTTGAATCAGATTGGATGCAGGCACAAGCTCTTGACCTTTTATTTCAATACGTTCAGAAAAATTAGCTTCTAATTCATTTAAAGATATCATTGAATCAATAGGTATAAAGTGTGAAGCTATGATAAAAAACAGTGGTTCAAAAATTGCTACCCCGCGATCAAGTTCTAGAGGTACGGGGGAGGGAATATTCATGCATGCTGTATAGTAATCCATAACAATAAATGGGTAAAGACTTGATGGTATTGAAAAAATATTGGGCAGTGTTTGTATAAATTCATTAGTTATATTTGATGTGTCAATATCATCAAACATTGCATACGTGTGAAAATACTGGTCTGACTCGGTGGTGATAGATTGAATAAGTTTTATTGGCGTAATTGGTGGTGAAGAATCTTTACATGTGGGTACAAGTCGTGATTTATAATAGAGCCTGTTGGTTCTGTATGAAGGATAGAAGTCATTATTGCCTGGTTCCAGTATTGTAGAGCTATCGCCACCAAATTTAAAATCCAACCTCAGTACATGATAAAAATTAATACACTTTCCTTCAAGCAGGCGTATAAAATGAAGACTATGCAGTTCATGTGCAGGCTGACGCTCTTCAAGCAGGGTATGTCCCAACAGAAATAGCGGAATAAGAGGAATGATAGTTTGTGCTATAGGCAACGCTTCGTTATATGATAATTTTGAAACCGGGATTTTAGGTATGATTATCTCCTCATTGAGCATGATAAATTCGTTTTTTAAAATATTTATATATATGTTTCCAGTTTTATTAACATTTTGTGGATCTATAAGGCGGATATAATTGTTAATCTGGTTTACTGCCATAACCACTTCTCCTTGAAAATTTATTCTAATAAATATCGCCTTTTGCCTTGACAAATATACATGATGAGGTAATTTTTAATCAAGATAATATTTAATAGAAATGGCAATATTTTATAATTGGTAGACAGGATGGATAATCTTATCAACATTGGTGTAGCACAGCTTGCAGTGGCTGAAAACCCTGCAGTGTTACGTACCATTCTGGGTAGCTGTGTTGGAATATGTATTTATGAGCGCAATAAAAAGATAGGGGGGCTTGCTCATATATTATTACCCAAAAATCCGGGCGATAGCAATCCTGAAAAATATGCAGATACAGCAATTCCTATTCTGGTACAGCAGTTAATAAAGAAAGGGTGCAAAAAGGAATTTATGTCAGCAAAAATTGCAGGTGGTGCTTCAATGTTTAAATTTAAGTCAACAACGACACTGGCAAATATTGGTGAAAACAATATTGAAGCAACACGACAGGCGCTGGCAAAATTTGGCATTCCTATAGTAGCAGAAGATATTGGTGGCAGCGCGGGTAGGGTTATTGACTTCTTCCTGGATGATGGAAGGTTGAAAGTTAAAGCCAGTGGCCAGGAAAAAATGTATTATAAGGTTTGATAGATGGATTGGAGATAATAATTATGCATGAACATATACAACAGAGGATTCAGTCCATAATTCAGAATGTTGATCAGCTACCTTCCTTGCCAGATGTGGTAAGCAGGATAATTAATATGGTCAATGACCCTGATGTGTCATTCAAGCAGGTTGCTGAAGAAATAGCAAAGGATCAGGCAATCACCGCCAATATTTTAAAGTTGTGTAATTCAGCTTATTTCAGCAAGGGCAAGGAAATATCTTCTATTGATCGTGCAATTGTGATATTAGGGCTTAAGGAAGTAAAAGATATTGTTGTTCTTGCCACAACAAAATCAGTATTAAACAGGGTTATTTTGGGCTATGACCTGGCACGAGGTGAATTGTGGAAACATGGTGTAGCGGTAGCCATGCTTGCAAAAAATATTGCAACCGAGTGTAATCAGAAAGCGGTGGCTGATATTGCCTTTACGGGTGGAATAATACATGACGTGGGGAAAACAGTTCTGGCCTTGTTTGTTCAGAGTACCTTTAAGGATATACTTGCCACTGTAACCGAAAAAAATATTACATTCCAGGAAGCAGAAAAACAAATTATGGGGTTTGACCATCAAGAGATTGGCCAGCAGGTTACCATAAAGTGGAAATTTCCTAAAGTGTTGCAATCAATTGTTCGTTATCATCATGAGCCCACAAATGCTCCGGATGAACATAAAAAAATAGTGTCCATAGTTCATATAGCTAATACTCTGTGCCTCATGGCTGGTATTGGTATTGGCAGCGATGGGTTATACCATGAATTGAGCCAGGATGCAGTTACAATGCTTGGACTGCAGGATGTACAACTGGAAAAATTCTACAGTGATATCCCAGAATTGATGAACAAAGCAAGGGATATTCTTTAGGATTTACTTATGCATATCATCAAACCATGCCCTTCTTGCGGCATTAAGCTGCGTTTCCCTATTGATTCTGGGAAAATTAAAGTGCAATGTCGTTGTGGATATTCCTTCTTAGCCAATCCGGATGATCCAGAACTGTATACGAATGCAACGTTTGATGTAACTTTGAAGAAAAAGCCCAAAACCAGATTATCTTTCACAAATATAATTAAAACAATAATTGAAAAATTATATGCATACTGGTATACACTTGGTAATTTTAAATTATTGCCAACAAAAGATAAAATAAAGGTTATTGCTATAGCTTTAGTTTTTATACTGCTTATACTACTTATTATATATTATATGTTCTTCTGGCATTCACAACCTCCAGAAAATGGTATTGTTATATGATTCACATAAATGACACACGCACCTATCATAAAGAGCAAATAGCCACGCTGGGGTGGGAGCTAACAGTTTGTAATATGCTCTATCCAGAAAACAGCCCCTGCAGGGAAGTGATAAAGAAAAATGCGTCGTATGGGATGCTATTGTATGAATTTCTTGCAAGTTATATTGATATGAAACAGGTTAAAACAATACTTGAGGCTGGAGGGGGGGTATGGTTTTTTAATGAAGGATTTTTTAGCATATTGTCCACATGTTCACTGTACCATGGTTGATATATCTCCTGCAATGCTTTCAGAACAGAAGAAAAACATAAAAGGTAATGTTTCATTTGTACATTCAGATTTTCTGGAACTGGATAATGCGCTACTTGCCAATATTGATCTTATTATATGTAATGAGATAGTAGGGGATTTTATTACAGTTTGTGAAATCACAGATGAAATACTGGAATCTTCTGAATTAGATGAAATAAGAGAATGTAAACGCTTTATTAATATGTATAACCTTGAAATTAAAGCCAATCCATTTAATTTCAATTTAGGGGCTCTGCTTGCAATAGAAAAGATGTGTAAAACAGGAACCAAATACATATATATAAGTGAGCATAGCTGTGAATCAGAATCACAGGGTGATTTCAGAGAATGTGTGCCTGTACGGTCAACCTTTAATCCATACGAAATACGGCTATTTGGGCATAGTGAATATACCATACGATTTTCACATATTGAAGCTGTAGCTAAAAAATGGGGTTATACCGTTCACAGAGGAGTATATAATGATATATTTGGTTGCCGTATGACACCAAAATTACAGTTTATTTTAAACAGCACAGCCAGTGCAAAGGATGAGTATGAAATATTACAGCAGTTTATAGGTGATATGTTTACCTATGAATACATTGTTTGCTGTAAATAAATGGCGTAGAATTTACTCAATATACAGCCATATATGTCCGAAAATCAGTACAGTAGGGTCATTACTTTTAACAAGTATGGTATATTCATTTAACAAAACAGAACAGGGTTACTTCTTGAAAATTGAAGGGGATCTTGATTTATATTCTTCCTACAATTTGAAAGAAGATGTGAAAAAGGTATATCTATCTGCTCCTGATGATTTAACAATTGATCTTTCAGGGTTAAACTATATTGACTCAGCAGGTATTGCCTTTTTAATTGATATAAAAAAAAGCAGTATGCAAAAGGGAAAAAAGTGTGAAATACAGAATATCCCCGGCGATATTTTAAGGATGTTTCGTTCTCTACGGGTTGATACTATTTTACAGATACGCTGATGCACATAAGCCTACCTGATCAATAACATCTATCCTTAGTTAATATTTGAAAAATAAAATATTTTTTGCTATAAATGTATCTTAACAGAATTGTTGACAAAATTGTCATACCATACCACGGTGCTTTAACAATACGTTACCTATTTTTTATCAAAATTAAATAATAGAAAGGATAGAATATGGAATTACACGAGCTAAAACATAACAGGCTCAGAAAGTGGATTGAGGATGCAATAGCATTGATGCAGCCGGAAAATGTATATGTATGTGATGGTTCAAAGGCTGAATATGACCGGCTGGCAGAGCAGATGGTTGCTGAAGGGTTGGCTATTCGTTTAAACCAGAAGAAACGCCCTGGCTGCCTTTTGTTTCGATCAGACCCAAGTGATGTTGCACGTGTTGAAAACAGGACATATATTTCTTCAAAAACAAAAGAAGCCGCTGGTCCAACTAACAACTGGATTGATCCTGTGGAGTTGAAACAAACTATGACTGATCTTTACCGCGGTTGTATGCGGGGGCGTACCATGTTTGTCATTCCTTTTTCAATGGGCCCCGTGGGTTCACCAATAGCAAAAATTGGAGTGGAAATTACTGATTCGCCGTATGTGGTTATCAATATGCATATTATGACTCGCGTGGGCGCAAAGGTGCTGGATGTGTTAGGCACAGATGGTGAGTTTGTTCCATGTTTTCATTCAGTAGGTAAACCACTTGCAAAAGGTGAAAGTGACAATGGCAGATGGCCCTGTGCACCACTTGAAAAAAAATATATATCTCATTTTCCTGAAACCCGTGAAATATGGTCGTATGGTTCAGGCTATGGCGGTAATGCGTTGTTAGGAAAAAAGTGTCTGGCACTCAGAATTGCATCAGTCATGGCGCGCGATGAAGGATGGCTTGCCGAACATATGCTGATATTGAAAATAACCAACCCGGAAGGCAAAACAAAATATATTGCCGGGGCATTCCCGTCAGCTTGTGGGAAAACAAATTTAGCCATGCTTGTCCCAACAATCCCCGGATGGAAGGTTGAAACGGTTGGCGACGATATTGCCTGGTTAAAATTTGGAAGTGACGGGCGCTTATATGCCATTAATCCCGAAGCAGGTTTTTTTGGTGTTGCACCGGGTACATCTGAACAATCAAATTACAATGCCATGAAAACCATAGAGAAGAATACCATATTCACCAATGTTGCACTTACAAAAGATTTGGATGTATGGTGGGAAGGTATTGGCTATGATCCTGATGGGAAGCTTATAGACTGGACGGGTAAAGATTGGATTTATGATAAAAATAATAAGGACCAGGCTCCTGCCGCACATCCCAATTCGCGGTTTACTACACCCGCCAGCCAATGCCCGTCCATAGCAAAAGAATGGGAGGATCCCAATGGAGTTCCCATCAGCGCATTTTTATTTGGTGGCAGACGTGCTCATACAATACCCCTGGTACTTGAATCAAAAAATTGGCTGCATGGTGTATTTTTGGGGTCGATAGTTGGTTCTGAAGTAACTGCTGCTGCACTGGACCTAAAAGTGGGACAGGTCAGAAGAGATCCTTTTGCTATGCTTCCATTCTGTGGCTATCACATGGGTGATTATTTTAAACACTGGATACATATTGCACAGAAAACAACGCCCGATAAGTTGCCAAAAATTTATTTTGTTAACTGGTTTAGAAAGACAGATGATGGGAAATGGCTGTGGCCAGGGTATGGCGAAAACAGCAGGGTATTAAAATGGATATTTGAACGATGTGATGGAAGTGGAAAAGCAATTGAAACACCAATAGGTAATATGCCCACAATAGATGCAATTGACAGGCCATCAAGCGTACCTGTTCAGGATATGGAAGTATTGCTGAAAGTTGATACCGAAGGTTGGCTACAGGAGGTTGATGATATCCGTACCAACCATTATCCAAAATTTGGTAATCACCTGCCTGAAGAATTGTATGCATTACTTGATGAAATGGAAAAAGGCTTACGTAAATAACAATAAAACGGGGTGTAACAAACACCCCGTTTTTTAAGCATAGTGCAGATAAAAAAACACTTGCTAAAAACAATGACTTCCCATACTATTTAGCATTACAATTTTTGATTAACAATATTTATATTATAAATGGTTAGAGAGGTTACCATGTCAGTTGCTACCTATATTGCTGAAGCCATGACACGCTCGTCATGGATCAGGAAGATGTTTGAAGAGGGGGCTCGTCTTAAAGCACAGTATGGTGAGGAAAATGTCTATGATTTTAGCTTGGGTAACCCTGATGTTACACCACCACAATCATTTTTTTCAACACTGCAATCGTTAGCATCACAACCCGATCCAAAAGCACATGGCTATATGCCAAATGCAGGGTTTATGTCTGCACGCGCCATCATTGCAAAAAAAGTTGCAAAAGATCATTCTATAGATATCAGCGGCGATTATGTTATTTTAACCTGTGGTGCTGCAGGGGGCTTAAATGTTGCATTGAAAACTATATTGAATCCCGGTGAGGAAGTCATAGTGCCTAAACCGTATTTTGTGGAATACGGGTTTTATATTGCAAATCACAATGGTAGTATAAATTTAGTTTCAACAAAATCGGACTTTGCCCTGGACATTGATTCAATAGAAAAAGCAATTAATGAAAAAACGCGAGCAGTGCTTATTAATTCTCCCAATAACCCTACAGGGGTTATCTATTCCCATGAAGATATAACCAGATTGGCTGCAGTACTACAGCGTTACTCTGAAAAATTTGGAAAACCCATTTACCTGCTTTCCGATGAGCCATACCGTGAATTGGTATATGACAATAGTACAGTGCCTAGCATCCTTTCCCATTATTCACATTCAATGGTTGTTTCATCTTTTTCAAAAACATTATCGCTTCCCGGTGAACGAATAGGATACATTGCAATCAATCCTTCCATGCCAGAAGCTGATATTGTTATGGCAGGGCTTATATTATGTAATAGAATATTAGGGTTTGTTAATGCGCCTGCTCTTATGCAACGGGTTATAGAAAAAATTGCATTTGATACTGTTGAAGTAAAAGCATATTCAACACGGCGAGATATGATTTGTGAAGGATTGCAAAAGGCAGGATATTCATTTGTTAAGCCAAAGGGGGCGTTTTATGTTTTCTGTAAGTCCCCACTGGACGATGATGTAGTATTTGTTAAGCATCTTCTTAATTTTAATATACTTGCTGTGCCGGGTGTGGGATTTGGTGGTCCCGGGTATTTTAGATTAGCTTTCTGTGTACCAGAAAAGGTGATTGAAAAATCCATACCACAATTTAAAAAAGCCCTTGAATCACTTTCATAAAAAATTGGCCATGATTGAACAAAAAGATTCATTTAATGTTTTTGCTAAAGTTTTGTTTGCAGTGGTAGGGTTTATAGTTGGGTTTATTGCTATACGCCTTTTTTTTATTCCGGTAAAGATTGACAACTCCTTAATGGAGCCCACTTTTACAGTCAATGATTATGTGTGGTTTTATAAAACAAAAAATGTTGATTCAGGTTCGATAGTTCTTTACAAAAGCCCACTTACAGGAAAACTTGTAAGCAGGGTGATTGCTAGATCTGGTGAAACGGTAGAGATAGTTAATAAAGTGCTGTATGTAAATGGGATAAAATATGCACCAGCGTGGGCAGTTAAAAAAAGCGATACACGGATATTCCCTTCCCGATATGTAAACCGGGATAATATGAACACAATAACCGTGCCTGATGGTCATGTTTTTGTATTGAACGATAACTGGGATACTCCCAATGATAGCAGGCTATTTGGTGTCATTGCAATTGAAGACATTGTTGGGAAATATTTATTCAAGATTTCACTTAAAAAGTGAAGTGTATGGTGCTATGGGGCCATCTCAAAAGTAATGTCTTTGCAAAGACTTTGGCTTTTCTGTCATTGCGAGGAGCAAGTGACGAAGCAATCCCATTTTTGATGGTATTGAGACTGCCACGCTGCGCTCGCAGTGACGTACACACTATGGACATTGTGTGCCCCACAGTTTCTTTTGAGACATCTCCTTGCTGAAATTGTTATTGCTGTTGTTTTTCTTTTTTATCCACTACAAATCTGAAAGAGCCCAACTGCTCAACCATCTCTTCATTAAATTTCTTACGGGACAGTATATAAATGCTATTCTCCATTTCGTTTGCAACCCACCATACTGATTCAATCTCAAGTGCTTTCATTATATCTTCAAGTGCAGGCGTTCCTACTGATTTTACCAGAAAATGTGATGCCCAGTAGCGTACCAGTGGGCTTTTATGTGTCAATGATTTACGCATAAGTGCTTCATTTTCGGGCTTATTCTGGTTAAGTGTGTACTGGATATATGCAGCAATGACCTTAATTTCCGGGTCATCGCTGTTTGCAAGCTGGGCAATGTCCGATGCTAAGGAACTGTCGCAATATACACTTGATACCATGAGCGCTTCCCATTTAATGTCTTTATTGGAATCAGCAAGACCTTGCTTTACAACCGTTATAGCCTCTGGGGTAGGCTTAAAAAAACGAAGAGCAAAAATAATTGCACGCTTAACCTCAGTGTTGTCCTCTTTTTTGTAGCGTTCAACTAAATAGGGTATTGCACGATCATCTTTAAGCCGTCCCAATGAAATAGCCGCTGCCTGGCGTACCCGCACGCCTAAAGACTGGTTTTCTGACTGAAATGATTGGTCAAGATATTTAACCAGGTACCAGAAAGCCTTTTTATTCCCGGAATAGCCTAACGTGTACATGGCAGTGATTCGTTGTTCCCAGGTACCGTTTTTCAGCATTTCTATATAATCATCAGCCAGAAGTATTTCTGTAAAAACAAATAATGAAATAACAAGTGATAGTATTCGGTATTTCATGGTAACAGTCCTCTTAATATATTCAAATGTCACATTACCCATACGATATATAATTTCATATTTTTATACTGAAGTATAATTACAGTAACTATCGCCTTAAATAGGGAATATGTAATGGTGAATGTGTTCTATTAATTCAAACATAATAAAGATATAATAAAAAACTCAATTAAAATTTAATTTTTTTTCCTTGCATTTACAAGGTTATTGACAATTTTAATAAATATTAATACAATTTACATTCTTAAAAAATTGAAAAAATATATAGCCATAAAAAAGGAGCCGGCAATGTTCAATAAACAGTATGAAGCAATGGAAATTAAAAAGTTAAAGGAATTGCAGCTTGAGCGATTGAAGTGGTCATTGAAGCATGCGTATAATAATGTCCCCTATTATCGCCAGTCATTTGATAAGGCAGGGTTTAATCCTGATAAATTCTCTTCGCTTGATGATCTGAAACATGTGCCATTTTTAATGAAGCAGGCCATGCGTGATAATTATCCGTTTGGCCTTTTTGCTGTTCCCATGGAAAAAGTTGTACGCATTCACTCATCATCCGGCACAACTGGCAATGCTACAGTAGTTGGATATACAAAAAATGATATTGAGGTGTGGGCTGAAGTAATGGCTCGTACTATCGCCGCTGCAGGTGGTACTGAGAAAGACATTATTCAAGTGGCATACGGGTATGGTCTTTTTACCGGTGGTCTGGGAGCACACTATGGGGCCGAAAAGTTAGGAGCTACTGTTATCCCTATTTCAGGTGGCAATACTGAACGGCAACTGATGTTAATAAAAGATTTTGGTACCACGATGCTGGCATGTACACCTTCGTATGCAATCAACATGGCTGACTTTGTTGAAAAAAAGATGAAGGATTTTGACTTTAGAAAAACTAAATTGAGAGCAGGTATATTTGGTGCTGAACCATGGACTGAAAGCATGCGAAAAGAGATTGAAAGCCGCATGGGTATTGATGCCTACGATATCTATGGTTTAAGTGAGGTTATAGGACCAGGCGTATCGTGCGAGTGCAGCGAAAAGTCAGGTTTACATGTATTTGAAGATCATTTTTATGTTGAGGTGATAGATCCCCAAACAGGTGAGGTGTTGCCAGAAGGAGAAAAAGGTGAGATTGTGTATACATCGCTTACCAAGGAGGCATGTCCGGTGATACGGTATCGTTCACGCGATATTACAAGGATTTATCGTGACGCGTGTAAATGTGGGCGTACTTTAATAAAGATGGAAAAAGTTACTGGCCGAAGCGACGATATGCTCATTATACGTGGTGTCAATGTATTTCCGATGCAGATAGAAGCGGTGCTCATGGAAATAGAAGGTACCGAGCCACACTACCAGATTATAGTGGACCGCAAAGGTGCACTGGATGATGTTGAAATAATGGTTGAGGTAAACGAAAAGATATTCACTGATGAATTGGGTGCATTGAAAGGTCTTGCTGAAAGGATTGAGCAGCGCATACGAAGTGCTTTAGGGATAAGTGCCAAGATTACACTGGTTGAGCCAAGCACGTTACAGCGCAGTGAAGGAAAAGCAAAACGAGTAATTGATAAGCGACAGCTCTCATAAAAAGATTAAGGTATGGAGGAAAACAATGAATGTTACACAGTTATCACTTTTTTTGGAAAACAAACCCGGACATTTGCTCAATGCTCTTAAAGTACTTGCTGATGAAAATGTTAATATACTCACGTTAACCATTGCTGAGGTAGCTGATTTTGGTATAGTTAGAATGATCGTCAATAAACCTCAAAAAGCACTGGAATCTCTTCGTCAGCATAAATTTGTTTGTTCACCAACTGATGTACTGGCAATTGAACTTGATGACAAACCTGGCTCTTTGATGAAAGCGCTGGAGACATTTTCAAAAAGAAATTTAAATATAGAGTATATGTATGCATTTACTGAAAAACGAGGTGATAAAGCGGTAATGATATTTAAATTTGCTGATATTGAATTGGCAAAGAAAGCTCTTCTTGAAGAAGGGTTTAATGTTGTGAAAAAGATTGATTTGATTGGAGAATAAAACAATGCAAAAAAAGGTAATGCTGGGCAATGAAGCTATAGCCCGTGGTGCGTATGAAGCCGGGTGTATAGTTGCTGCTGCGTATCCCGGTACGCCCAGTACAGAAATTCTGGAAACAATAGCAGCAGAATATCCAGATATTAAAGCACAGTGGTCACCCAATGAAAAGGTGGCATTAGAGGTTGTAGCAGGTGCTTCGGTTGCGGGTGCTCGGGCAATGGCAGCCATGAAACACGTGGGCTTAAATGTAGCAGCCGATCCGCTTTTTACATTTTCATACACCGGAGTCAATGGTGGTTTTGTTATTATTAATGCGGATGACCCGGGAGCATGGAGTTCACAGAATGAGCAGGATAACCGCCATTATGCACGTGCTGCAAAATTACCAATGATTGAACCCACAAGCCCTGAAGAAGCACGCAAATACACTAAATTAGCGTTTGAATTATCTGAACAGTTTGATCGCCCTGTTATTGTACGCATTACTACCCGTATTGCTCATTCTCAGGGTATTGTTACCTTAGAAGAACCAAATAAACCTGAATTAAAACCATTTGTGCGTAATCCTCAAAAATATGTCATGATACCTGCCCATGCACGCCCCCGGCATGTATTTATTGAAGAGCAGATGCTGAAATTAAAAGAATATTCAAATACATGTGAACTGAATTCTATAGAATGGAATTCAAAAAAGCGTGGAGTTATTACTAATGGCGTTGCATACCAGTATGTGAAGGATGTGTGCCCGGATGCGTCAATATTAAAGATTGGGGTAGCATGGCCTCTGCCTGATGCAAAGATTCATGAATTTTGTAGTAATGTTGAAGAACTATATGTAGTAGAAGAACTTGACCCATTTATTGAAGATTATGTACGGGCATTGGGATACAAGCCAGTTGGGAAAGAAATAATCCCTTTATGTGGAGAGTTAACCCCTGAAATAATAGATATGGCAATCAATAAGAAACGGCCAAAGAATGAAATACCGGTGTATTCCGGTACAATACCCGGAAGGCCACCGGCGTTATGTAAAGGGTGCCCCCATGGTTTTGTATTTGAGGTATTAAAAAAGTTAGATGTTGTTGTTAATGGCGATATTGGCTGTTATACACTGGCAGTGTTACCACCCTATTCTGCAATGCACACCCAAGGTTGTATGGGTGCAAGTATTGGGATGCATTTGGGTTTTGAAAAAGCACGTGGGGAAGAGATGGCGCGAAACAGTGTTGCAGTTATTGGTGATTCAACATTTGTTCATTCAGGGATAACCCCTTTAATCGACTTAGTATACAATAAGGGTACTGGTACAGTCATAATTCTGGATAACCGTGTAACAGCAATGACGGGACATCAGGACCACCCTGCTACAGGAAGGACTTTAAAAGGTGAAGAAACCCATGAACTGGATTTAGAGCTTTTGTGCAAGGCAGTTGGTGTAAAACGAGTACGAAAAATTGACCCAAAAAATATAGAAGAATTTGAAAAAGCTGTTCGTGAAGAGATGGCAACAAAAGAGCCGTCAGTTATTATTTCGTTGCGGAAATGTATTTTGACAAAGTAAAGGATGAATACTATGAAGAATATAATCTTTGCTGGCGTTGGTGGCCAGGGGGTAATACTTGCAAGCAAAATCTTAATGCAGGTTGCCATGAATGCAGGGTATGATGTCAAGGAGTCTGAAGTTCATGGCATGGCACAGCGTGGTGGCAGTGTTGATTGCCATGTCAGATTTGATAAAAAGGTATATTCGCCACTTATTGAAAAAGGAACAGCCGATTTTGTGGTGGCACTGGAGTTACTTGAAGCTATGAGAAAACTGGACTATCTATCGCCACAGGGGATGCTTATTGTTAACAGGTTTAAGGTAAACCCTGCCCCTGTGGAAGCAGGGCTTGCAAAATATCCTGAAGATATTGAAAGCTGGCTGTGCAGCCATGTGCCCCGATGCCATGTGGTTGATACAACCCAGGCATTAAAAGAAGCTGGTTCAAGCAGGGCGCTCAATATAGTAATGCTGGGAGTTTTATCTAATTTTCTTGAATTTGATCAGAAGGCATGGGAAGAAGCAATACGACAGAGTGTTAAGGAAAAGTATGTAGATATGAATATAAAAGCATTTAACTTAGGGAAGAATATTCCTGTATCAGGGTAGATAGTAATTTTTTTAAAACATTGAAAAAATGAGCAAATTGTCTTTCGTTAGTAAGAGGGGATATCTCATTTTAACACACTATATTATTAATTCCATTTTTTCTATGGAGGAAAACCAATTGGCTACACATCCCTATTATAATCGTTATAGAATCAGTGTTATTATTATATTAATAGCTGTATATGTAAGCTGTAGTTCTGGCAAGCCCAAAGAACTTCATGAAAATCTGCCTAAGATGAAGACCATCAAAAAAATAGCTGTGATGGTTAGAATTCCATCAAGCAGCCCTATTGAGTATGCACGGTATACCAAAACCCTGCAGGCGATGTTAGCTGGGTATACACAAAAAAAAGAAATGATTGTTATTTTAGAGGAATTACCTGCACTTACTGTTTTTCAGTCTAATGACGATAGGTTTTTCCAGACATCATTAGAAGGTGAATTTTTATATTATAAAGCAACCGGGATAGTAAATTCATATTGTTTCAAGAATAAAAATGAATTACAATCGTTATTTGAAAAGTATGGATGTGATCTACTGGTAGTCTATGAGCCATATGGTGTGGTATCGTATGGGATGGGCTTTATGGATTATGACTCGGTTATGGTTATTGTAAATAAAGAATTAAAAATTACATATTTTGACTATAATCATGACCGAAAAGAAACTAACGAATTTTCCACTGAAGTTTTGTGGGATTTTCTGCTCAATGAAATTAATACACGGTGTGTAAATACATTAATGGAACTTGGCTTTATCAAATGATTTTTTGGAGACGGCGGGAGTCGAACCCGCGTCCTACAACACATACCTACAGCCTCTACATGCTTATCCTGTTCATTTGTCTTATCACTGGTTAGGGGAACAGGAACCCGCCCCGGTGAGCAAATCCTTACAGTTTTGCTATTGAGCCAGGATCAAAACTCAATAACTATCCTCTGTATCTTACGCCTTTATCATCCCCAGAGGAGCGGGATCGATAAAGACGCCCGCAGGGATTAAGCTGCGAGTGCTAAATCGTTGTTTGCACTTATTTTAACCTGCCAGTTTTTACGAGCCAGCAGAAACTCGGCATGCAACTGTAGACACGTCATTGCAGTCGAAACCAAGATCGTCCCCTTTCATATATAATATACAATAAGATGTACAAATGTCAATATTTATTGGGATAATTTTTTATACGTGGTACTGTATTTATGCTAAAAAGCTTCACTGCGTCATTATACATGACCAGATGAGAACTTTCTTATGGTCGTAGTAATGGTGGCTATGGTTTGGAATGAGGTCAGTAAGTTTGTTTAAAACAGTGCTTAAGAATAAGATTACAAATATTTTTAAAGAAAAGTTTTAAAACATAGAAAAAACCACAATGAAAATTTCAATAATTGCATCGATAGTAACTGGTGAATGTTGTTTTATATTAAATTGGATAATAAATGAAAAGAGTAGTAGAATATTTTAATGTGCAATGATTAATAATTATAATCAGAGAACAGCAATAATTTCTTAAAAAATTTCATAATGAATATAGTGTACACCGGGGCCGTCTCAAAAGAAACTGTAGGGCATGCAATGGCGTGAGCGCAATGTCATTGCGAACGAAGTGAAGCAATCTCTATGCCCCTCAAAAGCAAGATTGCTTCGTCACTTCATTCCTCGCAATGACAGGAAAACAAAAGTCATTGCAAAGAGGTGTCTTTTGGGACACCCTTGGTGTACACTGTTTTATGTTTTATTCAAATTTACATATTTAAAAA
This sequence comes from Spirochaetota bacterium, assembly GCA_040756435.1. Lineage (NCBI taxonomy): Bacteria > Pseudomonadati > Spirochaetota > Spirochaetota bacterium. Next base: position 160,169 of record JBFLZD010000001.1, read on the forward strand.
TAATTGGTGATCAGAGAATATGAAAAATGATATTCTAAAAAACCATTTTTTACATCCACGTAATGTAGGAATAGTGCAAAACTATAATCATAAAATTATTGTCAAAAGTGATCAATGTAATGATGTGATTACTTTTACGGTAACTATCGCACATACTACAATTGGTGATATTAAATTTGAAGCGTATGGATGTGGCTATGCCATAGCTGGTGCATCAGTGGTGAGCGATGCTGTTAAAGGTAAAGATATTGACGAGGGGATACGTGATGTGGAAGAAATGCTTAACACTATGATAATTCCGGATTCTAATATACGGTGCGTACAGCTTTCATTGAAGGCCATAAAACAATTAAAGGATACCATACTATCAAATGGACATACAGCTTGAAACGGTACACAATGTCAAAGCTTTTCAGTATCAGGAAGGTGCATTTGAGGAAATAACTGTACCAATAAGTACAGAGTATGGTATTACCATAGCAATCAATGGGAAGCCATTTGTTACCATTGCGTGTTCAGGCTCAGAGCTTTTTGAGCTTGCCACAGGATTTCTGGTTACTGAAGGCATCATAACCAATAAAAATGAAATTGAAGGAATACAATTTGATGCAAAAAATTTAATAATGCATATTACAATAAAAGAAACAGATGCAATTGTTCAGCGTCTTTTTACCATTCGTTCAATAGTCTCAGGCTGTGGCAATGCAACACAAAAATCTGAAGGGTTAAAAAAATTAACACCACCAAGCGTGTCACCTGAAACCATTATAAAAATTGGGAAACAGTTTTATCAAACATCTGAATTGCATAAGCTCACCCATGGTGTTCATAGTGCAGGTTTGTACAAAACTACCGGCGAATGTATTGCCTTCTATGATGAGATAGGAAGGCACAGTGCAATTGATAAGTTAGCGGGGTATGCATTATACAATGATATTCCACTCAATGACAAAATAGTGTATTCAACCGGTAGAATATCTGGTGAGATTATTCAGAAAGCCATTGTATCCGGATTTCCTATTATTGCAACCAAAGGCTCACCTACATCACTGGCAATACAACTGGCAAACGAGTACAACGTGGTGCTGATAGCTAAGGTGAGGATAAATCGCTTTAGCGTGTTTACAACATCAATTGATCTTCACTCAATATTTGGTATGGGTTTAACGCTCAGATAATTATTAGGAGGAATAATGGAAAATCTTTATCAAAAAGCATTAACAGTATCATATTTTACCGTTGGGTATAATATACTGGAAGGAGTGGCGTCTGTTATTGCGGGTGCTTTTGCCGGCAGTATTGCTCTGGTTGGTTTTGGTCTTGATAGCTTTGTTGAGTCACTATCGGGTATGATAATGATATGGCGTTTTAAAAAACATGGCATTGTGTCACAAGAAGAGGAAGAAGAAGTTGAACAAAGGGCACTGAAACTGGTGGGGTATACGTTTTTTATTCTGGCAGCATATATACTCTATGAGTCGGTAAAAAAATTATATTATGTAGAAATTCCTGATACAAGCCTGGTTGGGATTATTATTGCTGTATTGTCAATTATCATTATGCCAGCACTGTACGTTACAAAGGTGCAGGTGGGTAAGGCAATAGGCAGTAAAAGCTTGCTTTCGGATGCAAAGGAAACACTTGCCTGTACGTTTCTTTCGGTGGCGCTGCTACTTGGTCTGGGATTGAATTACCTGTGGGGTCTGTGGCAGGCCGACCCCATTGTTGGAATTGTAGTGGCGTTTTATTTAATAAAAGAAGGCAGGGAGATAGTTACCGGGGAAGAGGATTAATGGTTGAAAAAAGCTTGTTATTTTTATATATTCTTTTAGTGTGGCAGGGTTGGTGTTATAATTAAAAACAACAGAAAGGATTGAGTTATGGGTTGTACAGTTATTATTGGCACTCAATGGGGTGATGAAGGCAAAGCAAAGATGATTGATTACTATTCGCAGAAAGCGGATATTATTGTACGATATCAGGGTGGTGCCAATGCCGGGCATACAGTGGTGGTTAATGGGAAAAAGCATGTATTCCACCTTATTCCCTCGGGTATTTTGCATGAAGGCACTGTTTGCGTGATAGGTAATGGTGTAGTTCTGGATCCTGTGCAACTTATTGAAGAGTGCCAGCTGCTTGAAAAAGAAGGCATTGATGTCCGCAAACGGTTATATATCTCTGATGCTGCTCATCTTCTTTTGCCATTTCATAAAGAACTTGATGCTGCAATGGAGGAAGCGCGGTCAAATAAAATTGGCACCACAAAACGGGGTATTGGGCCATGTTATGCTGACAAATGCCTGCGGGTGGGTATCAGGGTTGGTGATATCTTTGACGAAGAATACCTCAAGGAAAGGCTTACAACAGCGCTTGCTGTGAAAAATACTCAGTTTGAACGCTGTTATAATAGAAAAGGTTTTTTATTTGAAGAAATATATGACCTCCTCATGCAATTCAAGGCGTATGCCGGCAATCTAGCTATTAACACTCCTTATTATTTGCATACTGAGGCCAAAAAAGGTAAAAATATATTACTAGAAGGCGCGCAGGGTAATGCTCTTGATATTGATCATGGCACCTATCCGTTTGTTACCTCATCAAATCCCAGTATAGGCGGGGCGATAGCCGGTTCAGGAATAAATCCTTTTTTAATAAATGAAGTCGTTGGCATTACCAAGGCGTATGTTACCCGTGTTGGCGAAGGCCCATTCCCAACAGAAGAAAAAGGTGAAGCTGGTGAGATTATGCGTCAGCGTGGTGGTGAATTTGGTGCTACTACCGGGCGTCCACGACGTTGTGGCTGGTTTGATATGGAGCTTTTAAAACATACCATTCGCATTAATGGGATAACAACTATAGCGTTGACCAAATTAGATGTGCTGTCAGGTTTTGAAACAATCAAGGTAGCAGTTGGATATTCGGTTAATGGGAAAAAGATTGATTATTTCCCTTCAGCTATGCAGGATAAAATTGTGCCTCTTTATGAAGAACATCCCGGCTGGGAAGAAGATATTTCACAGTGTACATCGTTTAAAGAGATGCCAAAAAATGCACAGAATTATGTACAATTTATCCAGGATAGTTTGCAGGTGCCTATCTCCATTATTTCCGTTGGGCCTGATAGGGCAAATACATTTGAATTGAAATGATTTATAATTATATACTGGTGTATTATTTCATGGAAAGGCAAAAAGAAAAACAAAGAATTTGCAATTTATTAAAGGATTATTTTAAGGTAAAAGCACAGGGATATAATATTGTTTTGGTATTTCTTTATGGCTCATGGGCTGCTGGTTTGGCTGGTAAGGATTCTGATATTGATATTGCAATTATGATAGAAGGGGAAAAAAGCGAAGAAGAAATTTTTTCAACGATTAATTCTATCACCCTGGAACTTCTTGATAATTTAAAACGTGATATCACTATTCTATATATAGATAATGATATCTCAAAACCACTTTTGCATTATAATGCTATTGTAAAAGGAATACCGGTATATATAAGTGATTTTTATAGATATGTTGACGTGTGGTTAAAAGCAATAGACGCTATGGAGGATTTTTCAATATTTGGGATAAAATGGAAATTGGAAGTAACAGAAAAAAGAATGAAGGATTTGTACAATGCAGTTTAACTATGCTAAAGGGAGAATAATTGATACTATTGAATTTATATCCAGAGAGATGAGTGAATTTTCAACTGATTATGCACAAAGGCAATATAAAGAATATGCGTCTGATAATAAACTGCAAAAGCTGATTGATAGGACAATAGAAAACATATTGACAGCTTTAATAGAAGTTAGTGGGACAGTTCTTGCTGAAAATGCCATTATGGCTGATAATTATGCTGATGTATTAAGAAAAACTGGTAATTTTTTTAATTTTCGTGATGATGAATGTGAGATATTAGCTACACTGGCTATTCAAAGAAACAGGTTGGCCCATAGATATTTAAATTTTAGATGGCAGGTTGTGAAATATTATAAAGATAATGAAAATACTATAAAGAAGCTCATTTATGCTATATTTGAATATGAGAAAGGGAAAAATAGTTAAATTTTATATAAAATTTTTTAATATATCATTTACAGCCGCATCAACACTTTCATATTGCTGCAATAGCGAATAATAAAGCTGATCAATTTTAAAATTTGGATAATAATCGGCTAAATAACGGTATACTCCCATCCTTCTGCCAATAATAAATTTTTCCTGATCTTCCTGTGGCATTGATAGAAATTCATCTATTATTGCAAGCATGGTTGCTTTATCATAAGGGAATGTTCCTTCAACATCTTCAAGTAAATTCATCATGTGGTCACTTGTCAGTCTACTGGTAATACCATCACAATGTTCTATAAAAAGTCGTATCTCCTGTACTTTTTCAACCTCGGATAATGGTGTCCATGAGCCTTGTTTCATCATTTCATACAGAGGTGTCCCCGGGATGGGCACGGTGCTGCGCAGCCGAACAAAGGTTGGATTTGCAGTATTAATGACCAGGGCACTTTGAATAGCATTTTCTTCCATAAATTCTTTACCACCAAGTCCAGGCATATAATAATACGATACATCAAAGCCAGCTTCAACGGCCTTTTGCCCTGCATCTATGAGTTGCTGTTGTGTGGTTCCTTTGTTGACAAGTGCAAGCACGGTGTCAGAGCCTGATTCCATGCCTATATGAAGGCGGGTAAGTCCTGCCTGGCGTATTGCCTTCAAATCATCCAGCGATTTTTTACTGATGGTTGCTGCACGCGCATACGAGGTAATGCGCTCTACAGTAGGGAAGCGGTTTTTTATGTGATTAAGAATTGTACACAGGTCTTTGGCCGATAGTACCAGTGAATTAGCATCCTGCAAAAAAGCTGACTTCATGCCATACTGCAGCCAAAATGCAACCTGCTCATAGTAATACAGTGGGGTATCATCAGTGCCTTTTGCATTTGGCAATGTGTGCATGGTAATACCATTGGAAGCTACATCCAGAATGCGCTGTGATAGGGTATATATTGCATCTATGTCAGCGATAACATCCTGGATAGGGCGCCGTGAAAACTGCTGGCCTTTATAGGTATGGCAGAATGCACATTTGTTCCAGGGGCAATTGCGCGTAACCCTTATTAATATGCTATATGCCTCAGATGGTGGACGTATAGGTCCCAATTCAAATATATATGGCATTTGATTACTCCTGCTGGAATATAGTATATCAAAAAATGGCAGGTTTTCATGGAATTGGAAATGAAGGGCAGTTAAAAATGATTTTTCAATTGACAGTAATGGATTTTTTTACCAATTTAAATTCATTCACAGTAACTATCGCTTGACATACAAAAATGGAAAATACCTGTTGTTAAGGATATATTAAGGTAATCCATAGCTTATACAAGATTTATTATTTCCAGGAGAATAAAATATAATGACTGAAGACATGAATGATCTTATACTGCAGCGTATTGAAAAAGTAAATGTACTGCGCAAAAAAGGCATAAATCCATATCCAATACGCTTTAAACGAACTCATACGGCAGCACAGATTAAAGAGTTATTTACCGAAGGGCAGGAATTGCAGGTAAAGGCTGCTGGCAGGATAAAATCTAAACGCGTTATGGGGAAGGCAAGCTTTGCGCATATTGAAGATTTAAGCGGGCTTGTCCAGGTGTACGCACGCCTTGACAGAATGGGTGATGAAAAATATGAGCTGTTTAAGACAATGGACCTGGGTGACATCATTGGTGTTGCCGGGCATGTGTTTAAAACAAAACAGGGTGAAATAACTATTGAAATAACCGATGTTATGTTGCTTGCTAAATGTATTCGCCCGCTTCCTGTTGTTAAGGAAAAGGATGGTAAGGTTTTTGACGAATTTGCGGATAAAGAGCAGCGATACCGACAGCGTTACGTGGATTTGATTGTCAATACGCAGGTGCGCCAGCAGTTTATTCTCAGAAGCAGGCTCATTACCGGCATACGAACATTTTTAAATCAAAAAGATTTTATTGAGGTGGAAACACCTATGATGCAGGCCATACCCGGTGGTGCGGCGGCTCGTCCGTTTATTACCCATCACAATGCACTGGATATTGATCTGTACTTGCGCATTGCACCGGAGTTGTATCTCAAACGGCTGCTTGTTGGTGGATTTGAGAAAGTGTATGAGTTAAACCGCAATTTTCGCAATGAAGGAATATCAACGCGCCATAATCCTGAGTTCACCATGCTTGAGCTGTATCAGGCGTATGCGGATTACAATGATATGATGGACATAACCCAGGAGATGATAAGTACACTGGCGCAGCAGCTACTGGGTACCATGGTCATACAGTATCAGGGTAACACGATTGACCTGACACCACCGTGGGATAAAATTACCTATGTTGATGCGCTGAAAAAATACACTGGCATTGATTTTCAGGAACTGTCGCACCGTGAAGCATTACGTAAAGCAAATGAAATGGGCATAGATGTTGATGAAGGCATGTCCAAATGGAAAATAGCCGAAGAGATGTTTGAAGAAAAGGTAGAGGCTAATATCATACAACCAACATTTATCATAGATTATCCCAAGGAACTATCGCCCCTTGCAAAAAGCCGGGAGGATAACCTTGAGTTTGTTGAGCGCTTTGAGGTATATATTGCAGGGCGCGAGATGGCTAATGCATTCAGTGAACTCAATGACCCATTTGACCAGCGTGAGCGCTTTGAACAGCAGGTAAAGATGCGTGAGGCTGGTGATGATGAGGCGCAGATGATGGACATAGATTACGTTACTGCGCTAGAATATGGGATGCCACCGGCAGGTGGTCTTGGCATTGGCATTGACAGGCTGGCTATGCTTTTCATTGATACTGCATCAATTAAAGATACCATCCTATTCCCGCTGTTAAAACCTGAAAACCGGTAGCGCATATGGTTGCTCATTATTCATATAAACAGTATGGGTTGCACATTCACAGGTTTTTATACGACTGGGTTCTTTCGTGGGCACATACGCCATTTGGCGAGCGAGCTTTATTTGTACTTGCACTGGCCGAGTCATCTTTTTTCCCCATTCCACCTGATGTGTTGCTCATTGCACTGGTACTTGGTAAACGAGAAGCTTTTGCGCGGCTTGCCACTCTGTGTTCGGTTGCGTCAATTATTGGGGGGCTTGTAGGGTATGGTATTGGATATTTTTTATGGTATGATGGCGATAGTTTTTCAAAAATAGCCCTGTTCTTTTTTAATAATATCCCTGGATTTACCATTGAAACATTTACTGCTGCACGTCAGTTATATGACACCTATTCATTCTGGATAGTGTTCACCGCAGGGTTTACGCCAATTCCGTATAAAGTTATAACCATCACGGCCGGTGTTGCCAATATAAATATAGTTATATTTATACTAGCTTCGATTATTAGCCGTAGCTTACGGTTTTTTATGGTTGCAGGGCTGATATGGAAGTTTGGCGAACCAATTAATGCATTTATTAATAAATGGTTCAATGTATTGTCCATAGTGTTTGTTATCCTGCTTTTT